>CACBRT010000001.1:0-60000 GCA_902541695.1 uncultured Alphaproteobacteria bacterium
TATAGGTACTTTAAAAGTTTCATCAGGGACTAATTCTTCAGTAACTGCAGTAACTTCGCTAGGAACTGTCACTGACTTTATAGGCTCGGGAGATATTACACTATCTACAACTGGTGCTATTGCCGACACACCTACATCAGTATCTTCATCAGGGACGGGTAGTCTTACTTTAAATTTAACCAATGTAAGTAATAATAATGTTTCTACAGTAGCTGCAGATACTATTAATCATATGCATGCAGGTGGGTCTGGTTTAACTATTGCTGGTTCATCCGTGTTAAATTTAGATGTTGCGTTGGCAACATCTAACATGAATTTAGCAGCACCTGGTACAATGATTATGAATGTTTCTGAAACACAAAGTTCTAGAATTATAACAGGTTCTAATGTTATTGCGTTAACTATATCTGCAACGCCAGATGAAAAAAGTGACACTCAGAATGGTGCAGTGATTACGATGTCAGATCTTTCGTTAAATGCAGCAACAAAAAATGTAGCAATTGTAGGATCTGACTCTTTAACTCTTACTGACTTAAGTACAGGTGCCGCGACTACAATTAGTGCTACAAGTATGACTGGTGACCTTACAATTTCTGAAATGGGAGCCAATAATGCCTCATTATTCTTAGGTTCGGGCAAAAATAGTATTACAACTGGAAATGTTGCAGCATCTTTTACAGTCGTTGGAGCTGATGGTGACGATACTGTAAATTTAACCGGGTCAAATGTTTTAGCATCAAGTGTTAATTCATTTGGTGGAAATGATACAATTACTGGTGGATCTGGTATTGATACAATTATGACTGGAATTGGTAACGATATTGTGAATGGAGGGCCAGGTGCAGATGTAATTACACTTGGTTCTGGAAATGACAATGTAATTTTAGTTGGCGGTCAAGATGATGACGAAATAAAAGATTTTGTCCTTGGTTCAGACACGCTCATTTTAACAGGAAGTGCCGGTGGTAATTTAAATTTAGCTAGCCAGACTGTAAACTCGGGGACCTACAATCTAGATAACGCAGGGACATTCGATGTGACTCTAATTGGATCAATAGCTACAGATCTTTCTAACAGTGTTCAGTTAGGCTATAAAACTGTAGTAGGGGCAGGTGCAGGTCAAGCTGCTGAATTAGTAACATATTTTCCGTTAGTTTCAGGTTCTTGGAATATAATTTCAGGTGATAAAAATGATGTTATATCAACAGCAGTGAATTCAGGTAGAACAATAAAAACTGGTCAGGGTAATGATACTATAATTTCCTCTGCTGCTGCTTCTGGGAATGTTATTATTTCTGATTTTGATGTTTCAAAAGATACAATTATTCTAACAGGAGCAGCTGGAGATAAAGATAGTATAGATTTATCCAGTATATCAGTTACTTCAGGACAATATTCTTTCAGTTCAAATCATATTATGAATTTATCTAATAATGGATCCTCCTTAACTTTGACTGATTTAAGCTCTTCAGTCCAATTAGGAAATTCTACTACTTATTTTTCACTAAATGATACTACTGGTTCAACGACAGTACAGGGTGGAAAACATAACGATTTTATTGAATTAGCAGATGGTGGTAACAGAGATACTGTTTTTTTTATAGATAATGGTGGCGTAGATACCATTATAAGTTTTACAAAGAATGAGGATAAACTTAATTTTGATAGTATAACTGGAATTTCTGCAAATGGTATTAATTTTTCTGCTACTGATTCAAAAGTAAGTGATGCAGTTAATGGAGAGGTTTATATTTTTGCTCATCAAAATTTGACAGGTGTAAATGCTACTTTTGACTTTAATGGCTTAAACAATGATGCTTCACTTGGATCTAATGAAGTATTGCAGAGTGCATCATCTTATCTTGAATCATCAATTACAGCGGCTAATGGAGAAAAGTATGTTGCATTAATTAATACAGGTTCATCTGATATATTTGCAGCTTATCTAGTAATGGCAGATAATGATGGAATAGATTCAGATGATCTTACTTTAATTGGTTCAGTAGATTCAAATGCAGTAATCAATTCTTCTGATATAGTTTAAAAATCTGAGAAATTGACAGACTATTACAAATTATTTATACGTAATTTTAATTGTATATCAAAGATGTAAAGGTTTTTTATGGATCAAAATACCAAAGAAAAAATGTTATCGACTTATGAAAGAAGATTAGAAACAACAAAAAGAAGACAAGAAGCGGAAATTAAAAATATAACGGCGAGACATGAAAAAGAAATACAGGCCTTAGAAATTCAGTATAAGAATATGTTAAGGCTTAAAACTTCTGAATTAAATTGATAAACAGTAAAACTCAATTTTATCTAAACAAACTTTTTGAAATCATATTCTTTATGGCCAAATTTCCTATTTCGTTGTCTAAAACTATTAACTGCCATTTCAAAATCTTGAGTGGTAAATTCTGGCCACATTTTATTTGAAAAATAAAGCTCTGAATAAACAGATTGCCAAAGTAAAAAATTAGAAAGCCGCATTTCTCCTGCAGTTCTTATTATTAAATCTGGGTCTTTTTGATCACTAGTGTCTAAATAACTGCTAAAAAGAGTTTCATTAATATCGTTTACTGAAATTTTATCTGACAGCAAATCTTTGGCTATTTTTTTAGTGGATCTTATTATTTCATTTCTCCCTCCATAATTAAGTGCAATATTCAGAAAAAAACCATTATTTTTATTTGTATCTGTTTCAAGTTTTTTCATTTGTAGGAGAATGTCTTTTGGTAAAGGGTTTGTATCACCTAAAAATTTTACCTTTATGTTATTTTTTACAACTTCAAGATATTTAGTCTGCAAGTATCCTCTAAATAATCTCATTAAGCTGGAAACCTCATGTGCTGCTCTTTTCCAATTTTCTGTTGAAAAAGCATAGAGAGTTAGAGTCTTAACTTTAAGCTCAGGACAATATTTTATGATCTCAGAAACTTTCTTCGCACCTGCTCTATGTCCAAAACTACGAGGCCAGCCTTTGTCTGCAGCCCACCTACCGTTTCCATCCATAATTATTCCAATATGCATAAATTCCCCAGTAAAAAACTAAGATTTTTTACCTTCCATTATTCAGAAAGGCAAGTCATTCTTTGTAACTCAGTTTAATAAATTTTTTTAATATTACTTATTTAAATATCTATGATTTTATTATAAAGTATAAATAATGATCATTTATAATAATTTTAATTACAAAAGAAATGTTGAAGAGGATAATAAAAAAATCTTTTTTAGCAGGGAAGAATTAAATCTAATACTGAGACTTTATGGAAGATTTGTTGCTGCAGGTCAGTGGAGAGATTATGGAATTTCAGTATTAAAAAATGTTTCAATATTTTCTATTTATAAACACACTGCTGAATGTCCTATTTATATAATTGAAAAAAAACCATCGCTTTTCAAAAAAAATGGAATGTATTCAATTATTGCAATGGATGGTAGAATTCTTAAAAGAGGTAATGATCTTTCGAATGTTTTAAATGTATTTAATTCTAAATTATTAAAAGTTGTTAGTTAATAAACTTTAAAGAAATGCGTGATTTTCAAAAATCTAATAGATCAATTTCTTATTCTTCAAATGGAATGGTAGCTACGTCGCATCCAATCGCCTCAATTGTTGGTCTAGATATTTTAAAAAAAGGAGGAAATGCTGTAGACGCTGCAATAGCTATGGCATTAGTTTTACCTATTTGTGAACCTCAGTCTACGGGTCTGTTTGGGGATGTTTTTGCAATTATAAAACCAAGTGATAATGATAATTTTGTAGGTATAAATGGATCTGGAAAAGCACCTAAAAACATTTCACCAGATACATTAAGACAAAAATTTCAATTTGCTATTCCTGAAGATGCTGTTGAAACTATTACAATGCCTGGTGCAGTTGCAGCATTTGAAAGCTTGAACAGAAAATTTGGTAAAATGGAACTTTCTGATTTATGTCAACCTGCAATCAATTATTCGGAAAAGGGAGTGATTGTATCTCCTAGAGTAGCTTTTGATTGGAGTCATTCATTTAATAATCTAAAAAAGTATTCTAAAAAATTTTATTCTAATAATGGAAAACCCTTTTTAGCTGGGGATATCTTTAAATCTTCTGGGCAATATGAAGTTTTAAAAAAAATAGCAAAATTTGGGGCTAAAGGTTTCTATGAGGGAGAGGTAGCGAAAGATTTTATTGATTCACTTATTGAACTTGGAGGAGTTTATGAAGAAGATGACTTTAGTTCTGTTACAGTAGAATATGTGGACCCTTGTAAAGCAAAAATTGGTAACTGCGAACTATTTGAAATTCCACCCAATGGTCAAGGTTTGACAGCAATTCTTATTTTAAAAATTCTCGAAAAATTGGAAGTTTGCAAATTAGATGCAATGTGTGCTAAAAGAGTGCACTTAGAAGCAGAAGCTGCAAAAATTGCGTATTTAGCTAGGGATAATTTTATTGCTGATACAAAATTCTATGACTTAGATTATGATATTTTCATGTCAGATGAAAAGATTAATTCTTACGTTAACTTAATTAAAGAAGATAAAGTTAGTGATTTCAATAAAATTTTAGATTTTACTCCTCACAAAGATACAGTCCTTTTAACAGTAGTAGATAAGAATAGGCAGATGATATCTCTGATATTTTCTATATTTAATAGTTTTGGGTCAGGTTATTGCTCAAAAAAGTATGGAATTTTATTCCATAACAGAGGGGCAGGATTTAACTTAAAAAAAGGGCATCCAAATGAAATTATTGGTGGTAAAAGACCCCTACATACAATAATTCCTGCTTTTCTGAAAGAAGATAAAAAATTTTTAATGCCTTTTGGTGTGATGGGTGGGCAGTATCAGGCAAATGGTCATGCTCGATTAATCTCTAACTTATTACATCACAATATGGATATACAATCAGCTATTGATTTTCCCAGAAGCTTTCCTTTCAATGGTCTCTTAAATTTAGAAAATGGATATAATACAGATATTGCTTCAAAACTTCAAAAAATAGGACACATAATTTCAAGGCCTGACCAACCAATAGGTGGAGCACAAGCAATATTATATGATCTTAAAAAAGACATATTAATGGGCGGATCAGATCCTAGAAAAGATGGTTGTGCTTTGGGTTACTAGTTTATATAGTAATTAATGAAGTCTATCCGTAGGTGTATATTTGCCATTTGAGAGGTTTTCAAATAATTCAGAAACCTCTGGATGTTCCACTGGATCACCGCTATCATCTGCGATTAAATTCTGTTCCGATACATAAGCAACGTAATAACTTGTATCATTCTCTGCTAGTAAATGATAGAAAGGTTGATCCTTTTTAGGTCTATGATTTTTAGGTATTGAATTCCACCATTCTTCAGTATTCGAAAAAGTAGGATCAACATCAAAAATAACACCTCTAAAAGGATGAATTTTGTGCTTGACTACTGCACCTATTGCAAATTTTGCTATTCGTTTTTCCATTGAAACCTCAAAAAATAGAATAACCTTGTTTTTTTATAATGTCTACAAGTGAATCATTACATTTTTTATTAGACCAAATTAATTAAAAGTATTATTGTAAAAATTCGAGTAGATTAAAAAATGAAAATAAAAATAGTAGTTATATTAGCTTTTGTATTTATACAATCCTGCGGCATCTTTAATCGTGTGCCCTACTCTCAGAGCAATGCTTGTGATATTTTAGAAAATAAAAACTCTTGGCGTAGATCATTAAATTCTTCAAGTAAAAAATGGGGTGTTTCTCCAGCCCTTCAGTTAGCTTTTATAAAAACAGAATCAAATTTCAGGGCACGCGCAAAAACACCTAGAAAATTTTTTCTTGGTATTATTCCTACAGGAAGAATATCTTCTGCATATGGATATGCACAAGCATTAAATGGTACTTGGGATTGGTATAAAAAAGATACTGGAAACAAGCATGCTAGAAGAACAAGCTTCTCAGATTCTACAGATTTTATAGGTTGGTATGTTAATCAAACTAATAGAAAACTTAAAATATCTAAATCTAATGTTTACCGACAGTATTTGGCTTATCATCAAGGACATGCTGGGTATTCAAGTGGAAGATATAAATCAAGTGAAGCAATTATGGCAGTTGCTAAAAGAACATCTAAAACAGCGAATGTTTTTGAAAAACAACTAAAAAACTGTAAATAAGATTTTATTAGAATAGATATTGAGGTTTTTACATATTTTTATTTTTTAGGTATATATAGTGTCAATATTCAAAATTAAAAATCAAAAATTGAAAGATTTAGATATTAAAATACAGAATATCAAAAATAGGAATAACAATACCGATAAAAATAGTAATATGTTTAAGTCAGCACATACTGGTTGGAGGATGGTTATAGAGTTGGTTATTGGTATTGTATTAGGTGTAATAATTGGTTTTGGTATTGATACTTTTTTTAATACATCTCCAATTTTTTTAGTAATTATGACTTTTTTTGGTTTTGCTGCGGGCATTAAAACAATGCTTAAAACTGCAAATGAAATAAATAAAAAAATAGAATAAAATAAAATGGCTTGTAAAATCACCTAATTTTTCTTATTAATTTAATGTGTTTAATTATTTTAAGTTTGAAATAAGATGGCTTCAGAAACAAGTGCATTTGAAATTAGGCCTATGGATCAATTTATAATATCTCCATTGTTTTCTGAAGGAGAACTAAATTGGTATACATTTACAAACCAATCGCTTTGGATGTTAATCGCACTTATTGGAATAATACTTCTATTCGTATTTGGAATTAGAAAAGGTGAAGTGGTTCCCGGTAGGATGCAATCTGTTGCAGAAGTAATTTATGTTTTTGTTCATAAAATGGTTTCAGATATTGCAGGTCAAGAAGGTCTAAAATATTTTCCTTACATTTTCACTTTATTTTTACTTATTTTATTTGGAAATGTATTAGGGTTACTTCCCTATAGTTTTACTTTTACTAGTCATATAGCAGTGACAGGGGTATTAGCTTTAATTGTTTTTATATTTGTTACAATCTTAGGTTTTGTAAAAAATGGTTTTAAGTTTTTTGGTCTTTTCTGGATATCAAGTGCGCCACTTCCTTTAAGACCAATTTTGTTAATAATTGAAGTAATTTCATATTTTGTAAGGCCGATAAGTCATTCCATAAGATTAGCTGGAAATATGATGGCAGGTCATGCAGTTATTAAAGTATTTGCAGGATTTGCTGGCATTATGGGACTAGGCGCGGTTGCTCCTATCTTGGCAATAGTTGCAGTATATGGTTTAGAAATGTTAGTAGTCGTAATCCAGGCTTATGTTTTTACCATATTGACATGTGTTTATTTAAATGATGCATTGCATCCATCACATTAATTTTTAAGTTAAAATAATAAAGGAGAGTATTATGGAAGGTGAATTTGTAGAAATGGGAAAGTTAATTGGAGCGGGGTTAGCTTGTACTGGTATGGGTGGAGCTGCTGTAGGTGTAGGCCATGTTGTTGGTAACTTTTTATCTGGAGCTTTAAGAAATCCAAATGCTGCTGCAGGACAAACAGCTACAATGTTTATTGGAATTGCTTTTGCCGAAGCTTTAGGTATTTTTAGTTTTCTAGTGGCATTGTTACTAATGTATGCTATGTAGATTACTTTAAATTTTTCCTCATTTTTAAAGGTTAAAATTATGGCAAGTAGTTCTGAAAATAGTTCGTCTGTAGGAATGCCACAGCTTGATTTTTCTAATTTTGATAATCAGATATTCTGGTTAGTAATTTTTCTTATATCTTCATTTTTAGTAATAAGAATATTAGTGATGCCCAGGATGGAAGAAACTTTAACAAATAGGAGAAAAATAATTGAAGAAGATATTCAAGAGGCTGAAGAATTTAAAGATAGAGCAATTGAAATTGAAAAAAATCTAAATTCTGAAATTGATAATGCTAAAATTACAGCCAATGAAATTTTGAGAAATTGTAAGGAAGAAATAAAAAAAAATACTCAAGATGCAATTTCCGAAATTGATATTAAAATCGAAGAACTTGTAAAAAAATCAGAAAAAAATGTTGAGAATATAAAGTTCGAAGCAAAAAAAGAAGTTGAGATTTTATCAAAAAAATTAGCTCCTGAAATAGTAAAAGTTTTTGTGCGATAAATTTAAGTGTATCAATAATATGTCCAACTTTCTAGAAAATATAAAATTAAATATTTTAAGTAAAAGAAAAAATTATTTTATTTTTACTTCTCTTTTCTTTAATTTTTTCTTCTTGGGTCTTGCAAATGCTGCTAGTGATGCTCCACCTTTCAGTATGTCAAATACTGATTTTGTGGTTGCTATATCTTTTGTAATATTTATTGGTATTTTGATTTATTTTAAAGTTCCTAAAATAATAACAGGTTTATTGGACAAAAGATCAAGTTCTATTCGTTCTGAAATAGATGAGGCTAATAAATTGCTTGAAGAGGCGAAGTCTTTGTTAGCTAAATCAGAAAGAGAGCACAAAGAAAATATTTTAAAAGCAAACGAGATAATTAGTTCTGCTGAAAAAACAAGCAAGCAACTATTAGAGCAATCAAAGTCAGATATAAAACTTGCAGTTTCTCGCAAATTGGAAAATGCAAAAAAACAGATTCAATCAAATGAAAAGTCTGTTTACAATTCAATCAAAGCAGAAATTGTTGAATCTGCTTTTTTGATAGCCGAAAAAACTTTAGTTAGTAAACTTGATAAGACAAAATTGAATCAAATTAACAAACAATCTATAGATGAAATAAGTAACAAGCTCATGTGAAAAAACTAATTATCTCATTACTAAGGTTTGAATTGAAATTAATTTTGCGTTTTCAAATTTATTTAACAAAATATCTTTTGATTAAATTTTAATTATTTTTCATTTTGAGGTAGAAATGCAAAAATCCTTTCATGTAGTTGGAATTGGTAATGCAATAGTTGATATATTTAGTTTTGTAGATGACAATTTTCTTGAAAAAAACAAGATACCGAAAGGTGTTATGAGTTTAGTCAATCCTGATCAAGCAAAAAAACTTTTGAACCAAATTGTTATATCAAAAAAAGTTGCTGGTGGGTCGGCTGCAAATACCATTGTTGGTTTGTCACAACTAGGATTTAATACGTCATACATAGGTAAGGTTTGTAATGATAAGTTAGGAAATTTCTTTTCTAATGAAATGAAAATTAACGACGTAAAATTTGATCAATTAAGTATTTTTAAGTCCAGAGATTTATTAACTGGTCATTGTATTGTTTTGGTCACTCCAGATGGAGAAAGAACAATGAATACACACTTGGGTGTTACTGAAAATTTATCACAATATGATCTTGATATTGAGGTTTTAAAAAACTGTGAGTGGGCCTATTTAGAAGGTTATCGATTTGATGGGATAGATAGTCAAAAAGCTTTTCAAATTGCTATTGAAAATGTCAAATTAGGTGGTGGCAATGTTGCGCTTTCTTTATCTGATCCTTTTTGTGTAGAACGTCACAAAAGGAAATTTGAAGACATAATAAATAATGGTGTAGATTTAGTATTTTGTAATGAAAAAGAGCTAATTTCATTGACGTGTGAAAAAAATTTCAATTCTGCTTTACGTAAAAGTCTAGAATTTCCTAGTAAGTTCATTTGTACAGTAGCAGAAAAAGGAGTATTTATTAATGTTGAAGGTTCTTGGATTAATATACCAACAAAAAGTGTAGATATTAAAGATACAACAGGAGCAGGTGATTTATTTGCAACTGGTTTTTTGTATTGTTATTTAACTGGTCAAAATGAAGAATTGTCTAGTTTATTTGCCAACAAGTGTGCTGGTGAAGTGATACAAATTTTAGGTTGTCGATTAGATAAAAATAAATTAACTAATTTAATTAGAAGGAAATGATATGGGTTTAAATTATGATTTTAACAATATATTTGCCAAAATTTTAAAAAAAGAAATTCCTAACGAAACTGTGCTTGAAACAAAGCATTCACTAGCATTTAAAGATATAAATCCAGCTGCTCCAATTCATATTTTAGTTATACCTAAAGGTCCTTATGTAAATTATGATCATTTTATTTCAAATGCTACTGATGAAGAGATTATTGATTTTAATAAGACTGTAAAGGAAGTTATAGAAAAACAAGAGTTAGATCCCAAAAGTAATGGAAATGGTTATAGATTGATCGCTAACACTGGAATAAATGGAGTTCAAGAAGTACCTCATTTGCATTTTCATATTTTGGGAGGTAAGAATATGGGTTTTATGGTTTCAAAAACCTAAAAAACTAATAGGAAAAACAGATGATTAAAAGTGAAAACAATATCATTAAAGTTTCATCTTTAAAAGTTAGCTGCGATGGAGAAAATAATAATTCTTCAGAGGGACATCCTTTAATTTGGTTACAGATAGATGAAGAAGTGGGTTATATTTTTTGCCCCTATTGTGAACAAAAGTTTGTTTTTGAAGACAAATACACATAAACTAATAAATGCATTCTGATTATAAAAAAAATATTTATTTAATTGATGGTTCAGGTTTTATTTTCAGGGCTTATTACGCTTTACCTTCATTAACCAGATCTGATGGATTACCGGTTGGTGCGATTTCTGGTTTCTGTAATATGATTTATAAACTATTGAATAATAAGCAAAATGAAGAAATAAAAAAACCAACACATATTGCAGTAATCTTTGATCATAAGGGTAAAAATTTTAGATCTGATATCTATCCAGATTATAAAATGAACCGTAAAGAACCCCCCATAGACCTTATTCCTCAATTTGATTTGATAAGGCAAGCAACTCAAGCTTTTGGATTAGATAGTATTGAAGTAGAAGGATATGAAGCTGATGATATAATTGCCACATATGTAGAAATAGCACAAAAAAACGACTGGGAAACTACTATAATATCTTCTGATAAAGATTTAATGCAACTTGTTTCATCCAAAACAAAAATGTGGGACACAATGAAAAATAAAATCATTTGTGAAGAACAAGTCAAAGAAAAATTCGGAGTTGAACCTTCATTAGTCGTAGATGTTCAGGCTTTAGCTGGTGACTCTGTAGATAATATACCGGGAGCAACTGGGATTGGAGTAAAAACAGCTTCACTACTTATTAATCAATTTGGTTCATTAAATGGGCTCTTAGAAAATGCTAGTACTATAAAACAACAAAAAAGAAGAGAAGTATTAATGAAAGAAAAAGATTTGATACTCATTTCTAAAGAATTAGTTTGTTTAAAAAAAGATGTACCTCTAACCAAAAATATAAATGAGTTATCTGTTTCAAAAATTGATTTCGAACAATTACTGTCTTTTACAAACAAAATGGAATTTAGGACACTTTCTGACAGGATTATTAAAGATAACCAAATAATATTAAAAACAAACAATTTTTTAAAGGAAAATAACGAAATAATTCAAAATGAAAAAATGCTCTCGAAAAAAAACATTGTTGAATTCAAAAATATTGATTCAATTAAAGATATAAAAAATAAAAGCTATGAGAATTATGAAATAGTTAATAGTAGAGAAAAGTTACAAAAGTGGATTGATATAATTGAAAATATTTATTGTTTTGCTTTAGATTTAGAAACTTCTTCTATAGACGAGGTTGACGCTGATCTAGTTGGTATTTCACTAGCTGTTGATGCAGGAGTCGCATGCTACATTCCATTAGGACACAAATTTGAAGATATTGACGAAAAAAATAAAAAAAATATACATAGTCAACTATCATTAGATTATGTTATAAAAATTCTAAAACCTGTTTTAGAAAATTCATCTATTTTAAAAATTGGTCAAAATATTAAGTTTGATTACAAAATTTTAAAAAAATACTCTATTTCTTTAAATTCTTACGAAGACACTATGTTGATGTCTTACTCCCTAAATTCAGGTTTACATCGTCATAATCTGGATACTCTATCAGAGATTTTTCTTAACCATAATTCTATTAAAATAGATTCACTTGTAGGAAGTGGTAAAAACAAAAAAAATTTTTCTCAAACTCCCATAGATTTAGCAACAAATTATGCTGCTGAAGATGCAGATATTACCTTGAGGTTATGGAAAATTTTCAGACCAAAGTTGTCAGAAAAAAAAGTATCTATGATTTATCATTATATAGAATTAAAACTAATTGCCGTTTTAGCACAAATGGAAATGACCGGAATTTTGGTTGACTCAAAAATTCTATCAGAACTATCTAGTCAATTTTTAAAAAAATTAAATTTTTTAGAAGAAAAAATATTTAA
Source organism: uncultured Alphaproteobacteria bacterium (assembly GCA_902541695.1). GTDB lineage: Bacteria > Pseudomonadota > Alphaproteobacteria > Rhodobacterales > Rhodobacteraceae > CACIIZ01. Next base: position 12,216 of record CACBRT010000001.1, read on the forward strand.
TATTTCTGAGGAGAAATTTAATATTGGTTCACCAAAACAGTTAGGCTATATATTTTTTGAAAAATTAGGCTTTAAAGGTGGTAAAAAAGGTAAAATGGGAACTTATTCTACAGATGTGGATGTTTTGGAAAAACTTTCTTCAGCCGGTCATGATATTGCGGAATTTGTTTTAGAATGGCGACAATTATCAAAGTTAAGATCGACATATACAGAGTCTCTTCAAAATCATATTAAGACTGATACAAAAAGAGTTCATTCTTCTTTTCTTTCGTCAGGAGCCACGACAGGTAGGTTATCCTCTTCAAGTCCAAATTTACAGAACATTCCTATAAGGACTGATGATGGTAGAAAAATTAGATCTGCATTCATATCAGGGGACGAAAAAAAGTTGGTTAGCTTTGATTATAGTCAAATTGAATTAAGAATATTGGCCCATATAGCCAATATCAAGAATCTTAAAAATGCGTTTAATGATGGTCATGATATTCATTCTCAAACAGCCTCTGAAGTTTTTCAGGTTCCGATCGAAAATTTAAATCCAGAATTAAGAAGACAGGCAAAAGCTATCAATTTTGGAGTAATTTATGGTATTTCAGCTTTTGGTTTGGCCAATAATTTAAGAATAGCTAGAGAAAAAGCTAAAAACTTCATAGAAAAATATTTTGAACGTTATCCCGAAATAAAAAATTATATGGATCAAACAGTAATAGAGGCTAAAGAAAAAGGTTATGTCCAAACACTATTTGGACGCAAAATTTATACTCCTAATATTAATTCCAAAGGACCAGCAGCAGGTTTTGCTAAGCGATCTGCTATAAATGCACCTATTCAAGGGACTGCTGCTGATATCATTAAATTAGCAATGATCAAAATTCCTAAATTATTAATAGAGAATAACCTAAATGCAAAACTTGTATTGCAAGTGCACGATGAATTATTGTTTGAAGTACCTAATGAAGAAGTTGAGATATTAAAAAACAAAGTCATAGTAGAAATGGAGAATGCTCCTTATCCATTTCTTACTTTAGATGTCCCTCTGAAAGTTGATTTTGGATTTGGTAAAAATTGGAATGATGCTCATTAAAAACTAATAAATTTGTAAAAAAAGATTATTAAATTTTTATTTAATATACATTTTTTGCATAAAACTTGCATATAAATAAAAATATCAACTAAGTGTATTTTATGAAAAAAGCTTTAATCACAGGTATTACTGGTCAAGATGGATCTTATTTAGCGGAGTTTCTACTAAATAAAGGATATGAAGTTCATGGTATAAAAAGAAGATCTTCTTCATTAAACACTAGTAGGATCGATCATATTTACGAGGATTCACATAAAAACCCTAAGTTAATACTTCATTATGGAGACTTGTCTGATACATCTAATTTGACAAAAATCATTGGTGATGTTGAACCAGATGAAATATATAATTTAGGTGCACAAAGTCATGTTGCAGTAAGTTTTGAAAGTCCAGAGTATACAGCTAATATAGATGCTCTAGGTACTTTACGATTATTGGAAGCCATACGATTTTTAGGCTTAGTTAATAAAACAAAATTTTATCAAGCTTCTTCTTCTGAAATGTATGGATTAGTTCAAAATACTCCTCAAAATGAAAATACTCCTTTTTATCCGTGTTCTCCCTATGCTGTTGCTAAAATATATTCCTATTGGATAACTGTAAATTATAGAGAATCGTATAATATGTTTGCGTGTAATGGCATTTTATTTAATCATGAAAGTCCAAGAAGAGGTGAAACATTTGTTACTCGAAAAATTACAAGGGGCTTGTCTAACGTTGTATGTGGTTTAGATGATTGTGTTTATCTTGGAAATTTAGACGCTTTAAGAGATTGGGGCCATGCAAAAGATTACGTCGAAATGCAATGGAAAATGTTACAACAACAAAATCCCAAAGATTATGTTATAGCAACTGGCAAACAATATAAAGTGAGAGATTTTATAATGTGGACGGCCGCCGAATTAGGTTTTGAAATTGAATTTTATGGACATGGTAGAGATGAAGTTGGAATAGTTACCAAATTAGATAAAAACTCATCAAAATTTATATCCTTGGGCCAAAAAGTCATAAAAGTTGATCCCAAGTATTACAGACCAACAGAGGTCAGCTCTCTATTAGGTGACGCAACGAAGGCGAAAAAAGAGCTTGGATGGATAGCAAAAATTACAGCTCAAGAATTATGTGCTGAAATGGTCAAAGAAGATTTAGCAGAAGCCAAAAAAAATCAATTACTTATTGATAACGGTTATGATATTTCAATTTATAAAGACGACTATGATATTAAGAAATCTTATCTTTCTTATAAAAATAGTGAACATTTAAATATTTCATAAAAGATCTATCATAATTATGAGAATTTTTATAGCTGGACATCAAGGAATGGTAGGTAAAGCGATTTTAAAAAAGTTGCTTCCTAACCAAAATTATCAAATTCTTACAAAAAATAAGAGTGAATTAAATCTTACTGACCAAAATGCTGTTTCATTATTCTTTAAAAAAGAAAAAATAGATTTAATAATAATTTGTGCTGCCAAGGTTGGTGGTATTTTTGCAAATAATGAATATCCAGCTGAATTTATTTATGAAAATATTCAAATTCAAACTAATATAATTCATCAAGCGCATTTGTCCGATATTCAAAATATAATATTTTTAGGTTCTTCTTGTATATATCCTAAAAATTTAGGAGAAACTAGGTTATTAAAAGAAAGTTGTCTTTTAAAAGGTCCATTTGAACCCACAAACGAACCTTACGCTATAGCAAAAGTAGCAGGTATAAAAATGTGCGAAAGTTATAATAGGCAATATTTAAGAGATTATAGAACAGTAATCCCCTCAAATTTATATGGTCCAGGAGATAATTTTAATCTTAATAATGCACATGTTATTCCAGCATTAATTAGAAAAATGCATGAAGCCAAATTAAGGAATTTAAAAAGTGTTTATATTTGGGGTGATGGTTCACCCCTAAGAGAATTTTTATATATTGAAGACATGGCTGAGGCTTGTATTTTTATAATGTTACTTGATAAAAAAACATATCATTCCAGAACTAGTTTAACTCAATCGCACATAAATGTTGGTATGGGTATAGATATAAGTATATTAAATTTAGCAGAATTAATAAAGACTACTATAGGATATGAGGGAGCACTTATTTTTGACAAAAATAAACCAAGCGGCATTTCAAAAAAATTACTTGATGTAACCTTGATAAAATCACTGGGTTGGAAACCAAAAGTTAAATTAAAAACAGGTTTAGTTAAAACCTATGATTGGTATTTAGAAAACTATGAAAATTTAAGAAAATGATATAATCTGAGATACAATTTCTTACTTAATTTAATAACAACTTTTATTTAAGCAATTTAACAAGTTTAGTAATTTCATCAATAACAAGTATGTCAGAATGTGTAATTATGATTCTAGTTCCTTTAACTAAATTTTTTTTATAAGGATAAGATCCAATTTGGGCATTAGGAAAGTTACTTGCTATAGATGCAAGTTTTTCTGCGATTTCACCTTCTGGTTTTTCTATTCTAATTGATTTTGATTTAATTGGTTTTGCACTTTTTAATTTTTCAATTATATCTTTTACCATAGCTTTGAAAATTTCTGGAACTCCAGCCAAAACAAATACATTTTCTATCTGAAAACCAGGCGCTATGCTTATCGGATTATCTATCAAATTTGCTCCTTCTGGTATTCTTGCCATACGTAATCTTGCAGCATTGAGTTCTACATTTTGAATTTTGTAGTAATCTTGCAACAATTTTTTTGCTACTTCATTAATAGGAAGCTTCACATCAAAAGCGTTTGCAATACATTCTGCAGTTATGTCATCGTGTGTTGGTCCTATTCCTCCACTTGTGAATACATAGTTATATTTAATTCGTAATTTGTTCACACATTCAATTATATGCTCCTTAGAGTCTGGTATAATTCTTACTTCATTTACAATTATTCCAATTGAAAGTAATTTTTGAGCTAAAAATTTTGTATTTGTATCTTGAGTACGACCTGATAAAATCTCATTACCAATTATTATTATTGCTGAATCTTTCAATAATTTGTGCATAATTTACAATACCTATTACTTAAGTTTTTATTAATATAATCATTCTAGCTAATTTATAAAATGCAATTTTCAGGTGAACTTATTGAAGCCAAGTTAATAAAGAGATATAAGCGTTTTTTAGCAGATATTATTTTTGAAAATGGTTATTCGACAACAGTATATTGTCCGAATCCAGGTTCTTTATTAGGTCTTGCTGAAAAAAATACTAAAATCTGGTTAGAGAAATCTAAAAATAAAAATGCGAAATATCAATATAAATGGAAACTCAGTGAGCTTTATGATGGCACATTAGTTTGCATAGACACTCAAATGGCTAACATGATAATATATGAAAATTTAAAATTAGGTAGAATACCTGAATTTTGTCAATATGATACAATTATTTCAGAACCTAAAATTGATTGTGGAAGCAGGCTTGACTTTCTTTTAAAATCAGATGTTGGCGTTCCATGTTATATAGAAGTTAAATCTTCTACTCTTTCTAGATTTCCAAATATTTCAGAATTTCCAGATTCAGTTACCTCAAGAGGATCTAAACATTTGTCAATATTAAAAAGTTTAAAATTAAATGGTTTTAGAGCCATTCAAATCTATTTAATACAAAGAAATGATACTAATACTTTTAAAATAGCAAGAGACATTGACAATTTATATTTTAAATCTTTCCAAATGGCCAAGAGCTCTGGAATAGAAATTTTGGTCTTGCAAAGTTTTATTTCTAAGACTGAAATAAAATTAAGTGAAAAAAGACCAACAATATTATAAATAATTTAATTATTTGTCGTTATTCATTATAGGACTTGATAGGTTTGCAAATAATTTATATAGCAAGGTATGAATTTGAATTTAATTAAGGAAATTTTTTTGGATACAAACCGTTTAAATAAAGATGGAATAAGAATTCATTCTGATTCTGAACTCGAAGAAATGAGACTTTCATGCAAACTAGCAGCAGAAACTTTAGATATGATTGGAGATTATGTAGTACCCGGTGTTTCAACGGAGAGAATAAATAAATTATGCCATGAGTACATTTTAGATAATAAAGCAATTCCAGCAACTCTTGGTTATAGAGGCTTCCCTAAATCTTGTTGTGTATCAATCAATCATGTTGTCTGTCATGGCATACCTGGGCCAAAAACTTTGAAGGAAAGTGACATCTTAAACATTGATGTTACTTGCATTCTAAATGGATGGTTTGGTGATAGTAGTAGAATGTATATTGCTGGTTCAATCTCAAAAAAAGCTAGTCGGTTAATTGAAGTTACTTATAAAGGGTTATTAAAAGGGATTGAAGTAGTTAAGCCAGGAAATACTTTTGGTGACATTGGAGAGGCAATACAAAAATATGTTGAAAGTAAAAAAATGTCAGTTGTAAGGGATTTTTGTGGACACGGGGTTGGTCAAAATTTTCATTCATCTCCAAATGTTTTGCATTTTGGTGAAAAAAAGACAGGATCAATTCTGGAACCAGGCATGTTTTTTACTATTGAACCTATGGTCAATCTAGGGAAACCAGAAACAAAAATTTTGTCGGATAACTGGACGGCAGTTACTAAAGATAAGTCACTTTCAGCTCAGTTTGAGCACACAGTTGCTGTTACTAGTTATGGTGTTGAAGTACTTACGCTTTCACCGCAGGATAAATTTTATCCATTATGATAAAAGGATTTTTTTTAAATTAGTTTCTACCATGACAATTTTTAAATTTTTTTCCTGATCCACAAGGACACGGAGAGTTTCTGCCAACTTTACCCCAATTTGCAGGGACTGTATTTTGTAATATATCACTTTTATCTTTTTCTAAAACTTTTGATTTTTCAATATTATCAAAATTTGTTGTATTGTTTGAAACATTGCTATTTTCAACAAGTTGAAAAAAAGCCATAAATTTTGTAACTTCTTCTCCTATATTTTGTAGTAATACTTCAAATAGTTCGTATGCTTCTGACTTATACTCATTTAATGGATCTCTTTGTGCATAACCTCTAAAACCGATTACAGATCTTAAATGTTCAAGTTTTAAAAGATGCTCTCTCCAAGATTTATCTATTGTTTGCAAAAGAATTTGTTTTTCAATATTTTGTATAATATTAACCCCATATTTATTTACTTTTTCATCTAAAATTTTTGATGCTTCAATATTTATACGATCCAATAATTCTTCACCAGAAAAATTATCTTCATTCACCCAACTATCCAAAGGAAGGTTCAAACCTAATTTTTCCAATATTTTTGTTTTTAATAAATTATTATCCCATTGCATTGGGTCATTTTCATCTTCAACATTATCCAGTACAATATTTTCAATTACCTTCTCTCTCATTTCAATTATTGTTTCAGAAACAGTTTCTGCTTCCATTATTTCTCTTCTCTGATTAAAGATGGATTTTCTTTGTAAATTCATTACATCATCATATTTTAATAAATTTTTTCGAATATCAAAATTTCTTGCTTCTACTTTACTCTGAGCGCGTTCTAGAGCTTTATTAATCCAGGGATGTGCAATACTTTCGCCCTCTTTCATCCCTAATCTTTTTAACATAGAATCTAATTTATCTGATCCAAAAATTCTCATTAGATCATCTTCTAAACTTAAATAAAAAGATGTTCTTCCAGGATCACCTTGTCTGCCAGAACGTCCTCTTAATTGATTATCAATTCTTCTACTTTCGTGTCTTTCTGTTGCTAGTACATAAAGACCACCAGCATCTTTTACAATTTTCTTTGATATCTCTACTTCTTCATTAATTTTCTGTTTTAATAAACTCACATCTTCTTGATTTTTTTCTTTCCTTTGATCTAAGATCATGTCAGCATTACCACCAAGTTGGATATCAGTGCCTCTACCTGCCATGTTTGTTGCTATAGTAACAGCTCCGGGTATGCCGGCATTAGCAATTATATAGGCTTCTTCTTCGTGATATCTAGCATTTAGAACTTGGTGCTTTATACGTTCTTTTTTTAACATACTTGAAAGTAATTCAGATTTTTCAATTGAAGTTGTACCTACAAGAACAGGTTGGCTTTTTTTGAAGGCCTTCTTTATTTCAAAAACTACTGCATTGTATTTTTCTTTAGAAGATCTGAAAACTTGATCATCTTCGTCTTTTCTTATAACTTCTTTATTTGTAGGAATTTCAATTACGCCCAGATTATAGATTTCTGAAAATTCTTCTGCCTCAGTCAATGCAGTTCCTGTCATTCCTGCTAGTTTTTCGTAAAGTCTAAAATAATTTTGAAAAGTTACAGATGCAAAAGTTACATTTTCTGATTGGATAGATACATTTTCTTTAGCTTCAATAGCTTGGTGTAAACCGTTAGATAATCTACGACCACTCATCATTCTTCCGGTAAATTCGTCAATTAAAACTATTTCATTATTTCTAACGATATAATCTTTATTTTTAAAAAACATTTTGTGTGCTAACAGAGCCTGATTAATGTGGTGAACTAAACTTGTACTTTCTGGATCATAAAGCGATTGGTTTAAATCCATAGTATTATTATCTCTTAATTTTAATTCTATAAATTCAATGCCAGGATCTGTTAGATTTACTGTTCTGGTTTTTTCTTCTAATTCATAATGTTCATCTTTTAAATTAGGAATTAATTTATTAATACTATTATAGAGATCAGATTTATCTTCTGTTGGCCCTGAAATGATAAGTGGCGTTCTAGCTTCATCAATTAATATGCTGTCAACCTCATCAACAATAGCATAATATGGATTTCTTTGAAATACTTCTTCAAGACTTGATTTCATATTATCTCTTAAATAATCAAAGCCAAGTTCATTATTAGTAGCATAAGTAACGTCTGCTAAATATGCTTGTTTTTTAAGTTGTTCATCCATTTCTGGATAAATTGAAGCTACCTTTAAATTTAAAAAATTATAGATTTCTCCCATCCATTTTGCATCCCTTTTGGCTAGGTAGTCATTTACAGTAACTATATGTACTCCACGTTCAATTAAAGCATTGAGATAAACTGGCATAACGGCAGTAAGAGTTTTTCCTTCTCCTGTTTTCATTTCTGCAATATTACCTTGATGAAGAAATATACCACCAATTAGTTGAACATCAAAAGGTCGTTGTCCTATTGTCCTAACAGATGCTTCTCTAACAACTGCAAATGCCTCTGGTAATAATTGATCTAATGTTTCACCATTTTTAATTCTTTCTTTAAATTCAGAAGTCTTATTGGCTATTTGTTGATCAGAAAGCTTTTTTATTTCTTCCTCATGGTCATTAATCTTTTTTACTATTGGTAATATTGATTTAATTGCCCTTTCATTAGAGGATCCAAAGATTTTTGATGCTAATTTTCCAAAACTAAACATTTTATTTTTAAAAGCCTTCTTATTTGTTTTTGTTTATTTTTAAATAATATTAAATACACTAAAGTTAATTAATTTGTTGTAGTTTATACCAATATTAAGGTAAAGCAGTAATGATTTAAGATTAGTATTCTAGATTCTTTATTTAATAAATAATTAATATTATAAATTTAAAAAAAATGAAAAAAATTAATTTTTTTAATAAAAAAGAAATTAAAATAAAAGGTGCAAAATTTTCAGCTTTAAGTGCTAATATAAAATATTCAGACAAATTGGACTTAACACTTATTTACCTTGATGCTGGTAGTATTATTACAGGTGTTTTTACTAATTCACTTACTAAAGCTGCTTCCGTAATCTGGTCCAAAAAAGTTGTAAAAAATGCCTATAAAATAAATAATGCGCCAATTGCAATATTAGTAAATTCAGGAAACGCAAATGCATTTACTGGAGTAGAAGGTACTCAAGCAGTTGAAAAAATAGTATCTGAAATATCAAAAAAATTGAAAATAAGTAAAAAAAGAATCTTAATGGCTTCAACTGGTGTAATTGGAGAATTTCTACCTACTCAAAAAATAATAAAAAAAATACCAGGGTTAATTCAAAAGCTTTCTGAAAATCAAATACCTCAATGTGCTCAGGCGATCATGACAACGGATACTCACCCAAAATTAAGATTTAAAAAATTTAAATTAGAAAATTCGGATATCTCCATTGTTGGTGTAGCTAAAGGTTCAGGTATGATTTCACCTAATATGGCCACTATGCTTGCTTTTATTATAACTGATGCAAAAATTGCTTATCCAATTTTGCAAAAACTTACTGCGGATTTATCCTGTAAGACTTTTAATTCTATAACTGTTGATGGAGACACATCAACATCTGATATGGTTTTAATTTCTTCAACCTCAAAATCTGATATGGAACCTATAGTCAAATTTTCAGATAAGAGAATTAAGGATTTTTCTAGATTTTTAGAATTAATTATGAAAAATTTGGCATTGGATATTGTTAAAGATGGAGAAGGTGCTAAGAAATTAGTTGAATATCAAATTGAAGGTGCTACTAGTGACAAAAGTGCAAAAATAATAGCTTTTTCAATAGCAAATTCGCCTTTAGTAAAAACTGCAATAGCTGGTGAAGATCCTAATTGGGGCAGGATAGTAATGGCAATAGGTAAGTCAGGAGAAACTATTATTCAAGAAAAGATTAAAATTTATTTAGGAAAAAGTTTAGTAACAAAATATGGTAAGGTTTTTAAAAAATATGATGAGAAAAAAGCAAAGAGATATATGAAAAACAAAAATTTATTGGTTAAGGTAAACTTAGGTATTGGAGAGGGAAAATCAAAGGTTTGGGGTTGTGACTTTACAAAAGAATACATAGAAATCAATGCAGATTATCGATCGTAAAATTCAATTAGTGGCTGCAGTTGCATTAACAGATATTGATAGTAGGGTGCTAATTACTAAGAGACCAGATAATAAACATATGGGAGGATTATGGGAATTTCCAGGTGGTAAATTAGAAAATAAAGAAAAAGCAGAAGATGCATTGATAAGAGAATTGTATGAAGAATTAAATATAAAAACTTGGAAAAGTTGCCTTGCCCCTCTAACTTTCTCTACTTATGATTACCAAGATTTTAATCTTATATTATTATTATTTGTATGTAGAAAATGGGATGGAGTAATTACTCCAAATGAAGGACAAGATATTAAGTGGGTATATTCTAGAGAATTAAACAAGTACCCTATGCCTGAAGCAGACAAACCGTTAATTTCAATTCTTAGAGATTATATTTAAAAAAATATAGATGTCATTATAGAGATAAAAAATTAGGTAGTAATTTTTTGCTTTAATTTTAATATGGAGTATTATTGTGAGAGAAAATATATTAAAAACTAATAATGTATTAAAAAAATATTTCTTAAAACAAAAAATTCTACCGATTTTAACAATTGAAGAATTGAGCACTTGTAAATTTTTAGAGGACATTTTTTTAGAAAATGGTGTTCGGACGTTTGAAATTACACTAAGAACTGAAGTTGCTTTAAAAGCAATAAGTATAATGTCTTCTAACAATAATTTTATAGTTGGAGCTGGTACCTTAAAAAACGAAAAAGATGTTTGTTCAGCTATGAGTGCAGGGGCGAAATTTGGTGTATCACCAGGTATAAGTGATAATCTTTTTAATGAATGTCAGAGAAAAAGCTTTCCTTTAATTCCTGGTGTTTCTAGTCCTTCTGAAATTATGATTGCTTATAATCGTGGGTATGAAATCTTAAAACTTTTTCCAGTTGAAGTTATAGGTGGTATTAAAATGCTAAAAGCATTAGCTGGTCCTTTTCCAGATTGTTCATTCTTTCCAACTGGTGGGATTAGTCAAGATAATGCTAAAGATTATTTAAATTTATCTAATGTTTATGGTGTAGCTGGTAGTTGGATGGTCCCAAAGAATTTAGTAGATCAAAGTGACTGGAACGCAATAAGAAAAATTTTGAAAAGTAGTTTGAAAAATAATGCATAATCCTTATTGGAAATTGATTGAAAAAAATCGTATTGATTTTAAGAAAAGAAGAATTGAAACACTTTTTGAAATTGATAAAAACAGATTCAAAAACTTTAGTTTGAAAATAGAAGATCTGTATTTCGATTTCTCAAAAACTAATATAGATGAAGATACAATTCAAAATCTTAGAAAATTAGCTGAAACTTCTAATATTATGAATAAAATTAATTCTATGTTTAGAGGTGAAAAAATTAACATTACAGAAAATAGAGCTGTTTTGCATACTGCACTTAGAAATTTTAACAATAATTCATTACTTAAAAATAGTAAGGTTAACAAAACATTAGTTTCTAGGTATAAAGTTATTTCTAAGTTTTGTAACAAAATTAGAAATGGCAAAAAAAAATCTTGTACTGGAGATAAATTTACTGATGTTGTGAATATAGGAATAGGCGGTTCTGAAATAGGTCCAAAATTTGTAACAAGAGCTTTATCAGAATATCATAATGGTCCCAAAATTCATTTTGTCTCAAATATTGATCCGTCAGATATAGATTACATTATTAAAAATCTTAATCCGAATAAAACGCTTTTTGTATTATCTTCTAAATCTTTTACAACAACTGAAACAATTTATAATTCTAAAACAGCAATAAAATGGGTTTGTTCTAAATTAGGTTCTGATGGTATTAAAAATTTTGTGGCAGTTTGCTCTTCAAAGGAAAGAGCTTTAGATTTTGGAATTTTAAGTGAAAATATTTACGAATTTGATGAATGGGTGGGAGGTCGTTTTTCAGTTTGGGGACCTATAGGTTTACCTATAATGTTAGCAATAGGTGTTGATCAATTTAAAGAATTTTTAGAAGGTGGTTCTCAAATAGATTATCATTTTAAAAACGAAGAAATTTCTAAAAATATTCCTTTGACTTTAGCATTGATTGGATTCTGGCATTCTACAATATGTAAGTATAGTTCAAGAGCTATTTTACCTTATGAAAGCAAACTTGAATACCTCACTACATATTTACAACAACTTGATATGGAAAGTAATGGTAAATCAGTTAACTTAAGTGGAGAAAAAATTGGCTATCCAACAACTCCAGCAATTTGGGGACAGATTGGTACTAATAATCAACATACCTTTTTTCAATTTTTGCACCAAAGTAATCAAATAATCCCATGTGAGTTTTTACTAGGCGCAAATTGTGTAGAAAAAAAATATGATAAAAATCATCACTCACAATTGATAATAAATTGTATAGCTCAAACAGAAGCTTTAATGCTTGGACTTAATTCTAAAACTCATCATAAAGAAAAAAATGAAAATGTTGATCTTCATAAATATTGTGAAGGCAACAGACCCTCTACAATTCTATTATATAGAGAGCTTACTCCTAAAATTTTGGGTAAACTATTAGCACTTTTTGAGCATAGAACAATTACTGAAGGTTTTTTATGGAATATAAATTCTTTTGATCAATGGGGAGTGGAAATAGGAAAAACAATAGCGAAAAGATTAACCGAAAATTATAAAGAAGATAAAGTACGAAATTTCAGTAGTTCAACATTAAATTTGTTGAGTGAAATAAACAAGCTCAAAGAATTTAAAGATTATGAATAAGAGTAATAAACACTCGATTATTTTAAAAGTTTATTTTTTTGCAACTAGGTATTTTGAAATATTTTTATTTTTATTTCTCAAGTATAGATTAATAAAGGGTAAGGAAGATAAAAATAGAATCTTTGAAAGAAAAGGGATTTCTAATTTTGAAAGACCGCAAGGTAAGTTAATTTGGTTTAATGCTGCAAGTGTAGGTGAGTCACTAAGTATTTTAAATTTAGTAGAAGAATTAAGTAAAAAAAATAAAAATTTATATTTTTTGATAACTACTACTACGATTTCTTCTTCTATAATATTAAAAGAAAAAATACCAGACAACTGTATACATCAATTTTCTCCAATAGATACATTTTCTTCCTCAAAAAAATTTTTAGATCACTGGAAACCAGATTTAGCAATATTTGTTGAAAGTGAGTTCTGGCCTAGACTTATTTTTGAAGTAAAAAAAAGAGGAATTCCACTTGGTTTAATTAATGCAAGAATGGAGAAAAAAACTTATGAAAGTTGGTCAAATATTAAAAATTCTGCAAAGCTTATTTTAGAAAAATTCGATTTTGTCTATGCCAACGATAATGTAACTTCTCGAAGGTTATTATCCCTTGGAATAAGTAAAAGTAAATTATTAGGAGTTGTTTCTTCTAAAGAACACGCAATTCCCCTTTCTTACGAGCTTGAAGAAAGAGAAAAATTCTTAAAAATATTTCACAATAAAAAGGTTTGGGTAGCAGCTTCAACACATCAAGGTGAAGAAGAAATACTAGAAGCAACACAAAAACTACTATTTGATAATGATCAAAACTTTTTATTAATTTTAGTACCTCGCCATCCCGATAGAGGTCTTGATATATATAAAAAATTAAAATTAAACGGACAAGTAATCAAGATTAGAAGTAAGGGACAGAAAATAACTAAAGAAACCTCAATTTATTTAGCTGATACCTTAGGAGAATTGGGTTTATGGTATAATTTGAGTAAAATAGTATTTTTAGGAGGATCTCTTGTAAAAATAGGTGGTCATAATCCCTATGAACCTTGCAGGTTTGGTAATGCTATTATTTCTGGGCCATATATTTTTAATTTTCAAGAGGCTTTTGATCAATTAAGGAAGAATAAGGCATCAATAATAGTGCAAAATGCGCAAGAATTGGCTGTTCAAATCAAAAATTTGAGTTTTAAGGATAATGCATCAACACTCGGTAATAGAGGATTTAAATATGTTAATTCCCTTGCTAATAATTGTTCCAAAATAATCAATACAATAAGTACATTTACTTAATTTTTTCTTACATTGATTTTCTTTTATTTTGTGGATAGAAAAAGATTAAAACAGAGGTAATAAATTGAAAATAAAATCAAATATTTTGATAACAGGCGGAACAGGTTCATTTGGATCAAAATTTATTCCACTAACATTAGAAAAATATAATCCAAAAAGATTAGTAGTTTTTTCTCGTGATGAGATTAAGCAGTGGAATATGCAAAAAATATATCAAAATGATCCTAGAGTAAGATTTTTTATTGGTGATGTTAGAGATAAAGATAGATTAATGAGAGCTTTAGATGGTATTGACTATGTAATACATGCAGCAGCAACAAAAATAGTACCTACAGCAGAATATAATCCTTTTGAATGTGTAAAAACTAATGTTCTTGGAGCTATGAATGTTATAGATGCTTGTTTAGATAAGAATATAAAAAAGTGTGTAGCATTATCTACTGATAAAGCTTCAAATCCAATAAACCTCTACGGGGCGACTAAATTAGCTTCTGATAAAATGTTTGTTGCAGGTAATTCTTACTCTGGTTCTTCAAAGTGCAAATTCTCAGTTGTTAGATATGGGAATGTAATGGGATCTCGTGGGTCAGTTATTCCCTTTTTTTTACATAAAGAAAAAGAAGGTTATTTCCCAATTACTGATTTGAGGATGACACGTTTCATGATCTCTTTAGAACAAGGTGTTGAATTAGTTTGGAAAGCTTTTGATGATATGGAAGGAGGAGAAATTTATGTAAAAAAAATTCCTTCCATGAAAGTTATTGATATAGCTAAATGTATTAATCCAAAAATAGATTTTAAAATTATTGGAATCAGACCAGGTGAAAAGTTGCATGAACAAATGATTGGATTAGAGGATGCTCCAAATACTTATGAATATATTGATTATTATAAAATTTTTCCTGTTATTCAAAACTGGTTCAAAGATCCAGTTAAGATAAAAGGTGGTAAGAAAGTTTCAGAAGATTTTATTTACACCTCTGATACAAATACAGACTGGTTAAATAACAGGGATTTTAAAAAATGGCTTTCTGAAAATAGAAAGTCTGTTGAAATAATTTAATTATTAGTGAAAATCAAATGAAAAAAGAAAAATATTGTAAAGAACTGTATTTAAATAACCGAAAAATAGGCGTTAATGAAAAAACATATTTTATTGCTGATATTGCAGCTAATCATGATGGTGATTTAGGCAGAGCTATTGATTTAATTAATTTGGCAAAAGAAGCTGGAGCTGATTGTGCTAAATTTCAACATTTTGAAGCTGAGACAATTGTAAGTGATAGGGGTTTTTCAGGAGAAATGTCATCAGTTTCTCACCAATCAAAATGGGAAAAAACAGTTTATGAAATATATGACCAATACCATACAAAATTAGAATGGACACAAGATCTTCTTGGTGAATGTAAAAAAGCAAACATAGATTTTATGACTACACCATATAATTTTGAAGCAATTAAATTATTCAGAGATACCGTACCTGGATTTAAAATTGGATCTGGAGATATAACCTTTAAAAGTATTCTTGTAGAGATTGCTAAGCAAGGCAAACCAGTTTTTTTAGCTACTGGTGCTTCAAGTTTAGAGGAAGTAAAAAGAAGTGTGGATATCCTTTTATCTTTAAATCCTAAAATCTGTTTAATGCAATGTAATACCAACTATACTGGTGATATAAGCAATTTTAATTATGTGAATTTGAATGTGTTAAAAACTTTTTCTAAAATCTGGCCTGGTATGGTTTTAGGATTATCTGACCATACCCCAGGTCATAGCACAGTTTTGGGTGCTATTTCGATGGGAGCTTCAGTTATTGAAAAACATTTTACAGATGATAATTCTAGGAAAGGCCCAGATCATAATTTTGCAATGAATCCTAAGACTTGGAGTGATATGGTTAATTCTACTAGAGAATTAGAATTATCATTAGGCGACGGTATTAAGCGAATTGAAAAAAATGAAAAAGATACTGTTCTGATTCAAAGAAGAGCCTTAAGATTAAGAAAAAATATGAAAATTGGGGATATAATAACGCCAGAGGATATAGTTGCTTTAAGACCATGTCCAAAAAATGCATTGACACCCATGGATTATGATAATGTTATTGGGAAAAAGCTTGTTAACTGCAAAATTAGGGGGGAAGAAATTAGTTGGATGGATTTAATTTAGGTATTCTTATACCTGCTTTTAATGAAGAAAAAACAGTTGCAGAAATCATTTTAAAAGCAAGAAAATTTGGATCTGTAATTTTAAGTGATGATAGTAGTTTAGATAATACTATAAAATTATCAAAAAAAGCTGGCGCAAAAGTTTTAACTAATATTTTTGATAAAGGTTATGAAGGAAACTTAAAAACTTTATTGAAATTTGCATCTGAAAAAGGACAATTTAGTCATTACATCACACTAGACGCAGATGGTGAGCTTCCTCCCGATCAAATTTCAAAGTTTCTTGAAAATATGCAATCATATGATTTATGTATTGGTCAAAGAAGCAAATTTAATCGAACTGTTGAATACTTTTTAGGTATATATTTTTACTTTAGATATGGTATTAGGGATCCTATTTCAGGTATGAAATTTTATTCAAAAAGTCTTTTATGTGATTTTTACAATGATAAAAGGGAACTTAATCTAGGTACTTCAATAATTAAGTTTTGCAAATCAAGAAAATACAAAATTAACACAATTAAAATTAAGGTAAAAAAAAGGAAAGATAGCTCTAGATTTGGAGAAAGTATTTTTTCTCAATTTAAATTAATAAGAATTATATTTAGAGATTTAAAATAGGATAGAATTTGGTCTTTTTTGAAAAAAAATCACACTCATTTTTTTACTTGAATGTAATAAATATAAAAAAACTATATTTATCTAACAAATCCATCTTTGTATAAAAAGGGAAAAAAATGTTTGAAAAAAAAATTGTAGCAATCATTCAGGCTAGAGTTTCATCAAAAAGGTTCCCTAGTAAAGTTTTACAACTGATAAACGGGAAAAGTGTAATATTATGGGTTATTAATAGAATAAAACAATGTTCTGAAATCGATAAAATTTGTATAGCTACTACTAATGATCCTACAGATGATGAGCTGGTAAATCATTTAAAAAGCGAAGATGTGTACATCTTTAGAGGTGAAAATGAAGATGTGTTATCAAGATATTATCATTCAGCTAAAGAAATGAAAGCTTCCTATATTATTAGAATAACTGCAGACTGTCCTTTTGTAGATCCTTTTATCATATCAAAAGTAATTAACCATTATAAGAAAAATGAAAAATTAGATTATGTTTCTAATACATTATCAGAAACATATCCAGATGGTTTAGATGTAGAAATGTTTTCATTTAATGCTTTAAAACTTGCACATTTTAATGCAAGCTCTCTATTTGAAAGAGAGCACGTGACTCCTTATATAAAAAATAATTGCTCTGTTGATAATGTATATTCTGAATATTCTTTTGCTAAAGATCTTAGGTTAACAATCGATGAGCCAATCGATTTAAAAGTATTGAACCAAATAGTTATGATATCTGGTTTAAAAGATGATTTTAAATTTGCTGATATTGTAAATATATACAAAAAAGAACCACAAATTTTTTCTAAAAATATGCATTTAACTAGAAATTTTGGTAGTAAACTTACTAGTAGTGAGAAAATTTGGAAAAGAGCAAAAAAAGTAATACCAGGTGGAACTATGCTTTTTTCTAAGAGGCCCGAACTTTTTCTTCCAGGTATTTGGCCAACATATTACAAAAAGTGTAAAGGAATATCTGTCTGGGACATGGATTCAAAACATTACTTAGATTTTTCATATATGGGTGTTGGGACTAATACACTAGGTTATGGTTGTGAGATAATTGATAAAGCTGTTTCAAGTGTTATAAAAAAAGGAAATTTGTGTACATTAAATAATCCTGACGAAGTACTATTAGCTGAGAAGCTAATAGATATAAGTCCTGGCCAAGAAATGGTGAGATTTACTAGATCTGGCGGTGAAGCTAATGCTGTTGCTATTAGAATTGCTAGAGCTGCTACATCAAAAACTAATGTTGCTATTTGTGGGTATCATGGTTGGCATGATTGGTATTTAAGCGCCAATCATGAGAATGAAAATAACTTGAGCAAACACCTACTAAAAGGTCTTGGTGTTGATGGTGTTCCAAAACAACTATCAGGATTAACGATACCTTTTTTATATAATGATATTAATGAATTAAAAAATATATTAAGCAGCGGTAAAGTTAGTGCAGTCAAGATGGAAGTGAAGAGAAACATTGAACCTAACTCAACTTTTCTGAAAGATGTAAGAGAATTATGCGATAGGAAAAATGTTATTTTAATTTTTGATGAATGTACTTCGGGATTTAGAGAAACATATGGTGGATTATATAAAAAATATGATGTTGTACCTGATATGTTAATTTATGGTAAAACACTTGGTAACGGTTATGCAATCAATGCTATTTTAGGGAAAAGAGAAGTAATGGAAGCAGCACAAAATACATTCATAAGTTCGACTTTTTGGACTGAAGCAATAGGTACTGCAGCTGCAATAGCAACATTAAATGAAATGAAGAGGATTGAATCTTGGAAGATTATTTCAGATCTTGGTGAATATTTTAATAAAGGCTTAAAAAAAATAGCAAAGAAAAATTCAATAAATATTGATACTTACGGACTTAAACCTTTAAGGTCTTTCACTTTTGAAAAATGGCATTTAGAACGTAAAACTTTTTTGACAAAAGAAATGTTAAAATTAGGGTGGTTAGCAACTAATGCTTTTTATGCTTCTACTGTGCATACGAAAAAAAATATCGACGACTATTTAAATGACCTTGATACAGTATTTCATAGTCTTAAAGATCTTGATTTTGATGACGATATTACAAGAAAAAAAATTGGTAATTTATGTCATTCTGGTTTCAAAAGACTGAACTAGTAATTATTGTATATGAATAATGAAGAATTTATAATTTTAGGTAGTTCAGGTTTCGTAGGTTCTTCTATTCAATATTATATTTCTCATATAAAACAAAAACATTTTGTTCATTTTATTTCTCGTTCAAAAAATAAATTAGTTGATTTTGAGCCAAGTCTTCGTTTTTATTCAGGTTGTATATTGGATAATTTAAACCAAATAATTCTCAAGGCTGGGAAAAATAAGAAATTTATTATAATTAATTTAATTGGAAAAATTACAAATGATTTGGATAAGTTAAATGACGTAGAAAAATTAACTCAATCATTCTTATCAATTTTAAATAAAAAAAACACAAAAAGATTCTTACATATTTCTTCAAGTGCTGTCTATGACGGTTTAAACAAAAAAATTAATATAACAGAAAAAACTTGTCCTTATTCAAATACAAATTACGGTAAATCAAAATTAAACTTGGAAAACCTAATGATGTCTTCATCTATTAGGGAGATTACAACAATTATAAGAGTAGGAAATATCCTTGGTGGAGATTCCTTAACAAAAAATTTTCAAACAGATAATAAACAAAAAAAAATACTAGAGATATATGATGATGGGCTGAGCGCTTTAAGAACTTATATTGATCCGTTAAACTTTAGTAGATTATTGTTCAAAATAGCGAACAAAAATCTAATAAATAACTCCGTATATAACTGTGGTACTTTAAAACCTTTTTTTATGCAGGATGTTTTAAAAGCTTTGAATGTAGATTACGAGGTTACCTACTCAAATAATAATAAAAACCAATATTTCACATTAAATATAAATAAAATTTCAAAAGAGCTAAATAATAAATTGAGATATAACCTCGATGAAATGGCTTCAAATACCATTGCAGTTATTAATAAACAATAGCTATTAAAAAGTTGTATTTTTATTGTTTAAAATTAGATCTCTAATAATAACTGAAGTCTCAAAACTGTTTTCTTCTTCATTATAATCATTTACTAAATTTGTATAAGCCCTATCTACAATACCCTTGTGTGAATTTCCCATTAACTCTGAAAATTTATATTTTAATTTTTTTGGTGTTGGTTTGTTATTAACTATTTTTTGATAAGTTATTCCTTTTTCAAACTCAGTCACTCCTGGAAATTTTCTATACCAAGCATATCCAAAAGTAAGAACACTTTTTCCTGCACATATAGATTCCCAACCAACGGTTCCTGTAGTTGTTGCAACAAATATTGAATTTTCTAATAATTCTTTTGTATTTGCATAAGAAGGAACAAATACTACTGATTTTATTCTTGATATTCTATGAAAAAAAAGTGGTCCTCTTGCGTATGAACCTTGTTTTGGATTTTCTTTTACGAAAATCTTTATGTCATCTGGCAATATTTTTGATAATTCTTCAATTGCTAGTAATTGATCTCTGTAGATACCGCCAATTGGAGAAGTTGTCATCTCTGGTTGCATTGGTAATGGGAAATACACAAATTTTTTCCTAATATCAAAATCAGCACTCTCAAACTCTGAAAGGTGCTCAAAATATGCTAACTCATTTACATGGAAAAAATTAGCGAATGGATCACGCCATTTTGGAAAGGATTTATAAATTTTATTTACTCTAGAAAATATTTTCCAAATATATAAAGGTTTAATAATAATTTTTGGATTTTTAAAAAAAGCATAAAGAATAAAATTTATAAAAGTTTTAATATTGATAATGCCATGTTTTTCATTTTTTTGTTTAATTTTTTTCATATAAAATAAATTTAATTTTGGAAGATTAATTAATTCAACATCTTTGGATTTCAGATTTGATCTTAACATTCCGTAATTTTCAATAGACCTAAGTGAGAAAAATTTATTGGGTATTAAAGACTGCGTAACTATTGTTACATCAATATTCAATGCCTTTGCAACTTGATAGACTATAGTATCATAGGCTAGGTGGGGTATATTAAAAAATAATATATGATTTATTTTATTTATTATTATTAATTCACTTATTGCATCAGCAAGTATGTGGTAGTAATCGATATAGTCTTGAAGGTTTTTTAAATTATGTGATTTATATCTATATGCATCGGAATGTCTATAAAGTTGATCTATAAATGTTTCTAAATCCCTTTTGTAATAAGGATTAGCCATTAATTGGTATTCGAATCCATAGAAATTTTTATTTTTTTCAAATATATGTCCACCAGTTCCTTTTTTGTTATTCATACGAACTAATGAAGATGCTTTAAATTGATTTGAAATATCTCCAAAATGGAGTTTTAGGTTTATTTGTCCTGAAGATAAATTGATTATATTTTTTAATATTTTATTTGTATTTTTAGCAGTTGAAATAGCAAAAAGATTTATTTTTATAATATTATTATTTTCTTTTTTCTGATTTTTTTGAGGTCGCATCTCTTTAAATTTTATAATAGTTTATATTACTTTGTAGTTTCATATTTTGTTAAAAATATTAAATAAATTCAGTTAAATTTATTTTATTGTGTAATCAAGCCCTTTTATATTTTATAATTTCCATATCCTAGGATCTAATAATCTATCATTAATCAATGGAGAAAAATCAGGTTTATTAATCAAAAAAGTTTTATCAAAATATTTTAAAACTTGTATTAGTTGATTTTTTGAATTTATTCCAATAATAACTTTATCTATGAAAGATATAGAATTTATAAATTTAATACAGGCTTCCAAAGGTTGCAAACCGTTAGATATAAGCCAGTTTTCCCAATATAACCAAAAACTTTTAAATTTTAAAAATTGTAACGGAAGATTTTCTAAAGAATTTAAAAGTATTCCTTGTAGAAAAATTGACCTTACATGAATCTCTATACCCAGATTTGAAATATTTTCTAGATAATTATTCTCAAGCAATCTTGTATCAATTATATTAAGTGGACATTGAATAATTTCAGGTTGGAATATTTCTAATATTTCATCTATTTCTTTTTTATTATATATTGAAACACCAATTTTGCTTATAATTCCATTTTTTTTTAGTGCTAACAAAGATTCTATTATCTCTGTTTCATACGACTTCAAGTCTTCAGGGTAATGTAATAAAACTGCTTCAAGTTTGTTGACTTTTAACTCTTTTATTGATTTTAGGATTTGATAATGGCACCAATCATACGCATTTTCAATCCCACGAGGAATTTTTGGTAATTTTGTAATTATTTTCCATTTTTTCACTCCTAATTCACCAAGTTTTTTTGAACAATCACCATAATTTATTGCTGTATCCAAAATATTAACTTTTTTATTTTTTGCAAAATCTAATATTTTTGTTATTTCTTCCGAATCTAATTGAGTATTTAGATTACCCTGACCATAATTTTGCCCAAAATTAGCTGTTCCTATTATTAATTGTTTATTTTTTTTCCTCATAATAATATTTTCAAATTTTAAGTAGTTTGTTATAAGTTTACTGGATTATATTAAATTAAATTTCTTTTGATTAAAATATAGTGAGGAAATTTTTTTGGAGCGCAGTTCAAATACTTCAACAAGGAATCAGCTTGTAGATGGTCTAAGGTCTCTAGCAGTATTAGCAATGATAGTATATCATTTTGCTTGGGATCTTGGTTTTTTTAATATCGTTGATCCAGTTGTTGTTAATACTGGGGCATGGAAAAACTTTGCTGTTTCTATAGGAAGTAGTTTTTTATTTATTTCAGGTATTAGTTTTTGGCTAGCAACAAGGTCCGGTATAAATTTTAAAAAATTTATATTCAGATTAAGTATTTTAGTTAGTGCTGCCCTTTTAGTTTCATTAGGAACTTATCAAGCAAACCCAAATACTTTTGTATTTTTTGGAATATTACATTTATTATCTGCTTGTACATTTTTAGGTTTAATAATTTATAAATTTCCTTCTTTTATAATTCTATTTTTGGGAATTATCATACTTTTATCAGAACCATATTTAGTTTCTGAAATATTTGAACCGAAGTATTTAGCTTGGACTGGATTATATTCTGAGGCTACAGGCTCAGTTGATTTTTATGGATTTTTTCCATGGTCGTCCGCTTATATATTTGGTCTAGGTTTCGCAAAAGTACTTTTTGGAAATAATGATAGAAAGATTTTTAAAAAAAGGTTTTCAATAAACAATAATCAATTTAATGGTGTATTTTTGAAGATTTTTTTTTGGTCAGGAAGAAATTCTCTTTTAATATATCTTATTCATCAACCAATTTTAATCGCTATCATTTATTTATATTTAAATTATTTCTAATTGAAAAAGATTATTTAAATTATAAATCAAAGAGTGCCTAAATTTTCGTGAGTGATTATGTCAGTATTTATCCCTGCGAGAGTTAAAACTATATCGCTAGATCCATCATCATCCTTATCGTGAAAAAGAAGACTAAATCCTTCAGAAGCATTGGCTACATTATATGAAAAATAGTATGATTGTCCTGCTGCCATTGCTAAATTTGATTTAGTAAGAGCATCAGCAAAATTGGTTGCATTCGTTTCTGACAAAAAATTACTTTCAGTAGCAACAACTGATCCTAATATCATTTTATCCAAGCTAGCGTCAAAATTAATGATTTTATCAGATTCAATTGAAACATGAGTATCAGCTGTATTATCAATTAGGTTAACATTCGTACCACCTAAATCAATTATGTCCATATTATTTGAAGTAGATAGTGTTATGACATCTACTTGATTTGTTGTAATTATATCTACACTTCCTTTAAGGTCAGTAAAATCTAAATTTATACCATTTTTAGTCATATTTAATGCATTTAGATTAACAACGCCATTGCCACTAAATTTTCCAATTTCAATTTGAGCATCCCCACCTAAGATGAAATTGCTAATTACTTCATCTATATCAATATTTCCAATTGAAATTGATGAAAATTCAACTCCTGAAGCTGAAAAATTATCTATTTGTTTTGCTTTAATTGCCCCTACGTTTATAACTCCTCCTTCACTAGATAAGAGAAAACTTGATATTTTGTTAAAGCCTATATTTGTTCCTAAATTGCCAAGACTGATATCTCCATTTTTAGATGCAATTAGTTCTATAGATTTAACATTTGGAACATCTGTAAGACCTGAAGTGCCGGGAGTACCTAAAATTATATCTCCTTCATCGAGTGTTTTTAAAAAAATTTTATTTAAAGGTGTTGTCCCTGTTAAATTTTCGTCAGCGCATATTACAATGTTGCCATCATTATGATTTTCAATTTGTATAATTTTTGTATCATTAACATCTAAATTAAACTTAGGAATAATTATATTCTCGTTACCCATTATCTTTAATAAAAAATCTTCTACTTCATTAATGGTAAAAGATGTAATTTCTACATTAGTTCCAGTATTATTTGTCCAACTTAAATCAAGCTTTGCTGAACTGTCTGGTTTATATGCAATATTCCAATCTCCGTTTTGTGTCTCAGAAACTAGAATTTTTACTAAATCGTTACGTAGATTTAGAATATCTAATGGTGCATCTGAGTTTTGTATAGATAAAAGCTCAACGTCAGAAATATTTGAAAAATCTATTTTTCCAACGTCATTAAATTTTATAAAAAGTAGGGGATAACCACTAATATCAGGGCTAGTACTTTCATTTACATTAACTTCTACAGTTAAACCTTCGTTGCCATCTCCCCTTTTTGTTTCTGGGTTTGAGTTATTTATAGGATAATCTGTATTATTTATTTTAGGAGATAATTTGAGGAATTTTTCTAATCCTTCTGATGTAGCATTCCCAAGTAATCCAATAATCTTTTTGCTATCATTGTTACAAGCAGTTAATAATGGTATACACAAAAAAAAGGAATTTATTTTATTTTTTTTTAAAATTTCTAATATTTTTTTATTTTTCATCACATTAATGCTGATTTTATTAAAATTTTAAATTTTTGTTAATTTCAATCATATTTAATGCAATTTCTGTGCTAGGTTATTAATATATCAAAATTTTTTGACTTTTTTAATTTTCTGGAACAAGTTTTGCATCCATATTAAGAAAATTAAATTAACTTATAATTACTAAAATATGTCTCTAAAAATCAAATTACTCTTTTTTGTTTTTTCAATTTTTTTTATTCAAAGTTGTGCAACTTCATATCAAGGAACTGAACAAACAGTGACTTTTAAAAGTCATCCGAAAGGTGCATTTGTGAAAACTAGCCATGGGTATTCTTGTTCGATAACTCCCTGTAAAATAAGGTTACCCAGAAACAAATCTTTTGAAGCTAAAATTTCAAAACCAGGTTTCACTACAGAGATTATAAATGTAAAATCAGCACCTAGTGGTTCAGGAGCAGTTGGTTTTGTTAGTAGCGCATTAGTTGGTGGTGTAATTGCCTCTGGTTATGATATATACAAAGGCTCTATTTTTGAACTTATTCCTTCTGAAATAAATGTTAAAATGCAAAGTACAAATGCACTGGTTTTAGAAGAGATTAGGAGCATTTCAAATATGGGTCTTTTTAATAATTAATTTAATTTTTCAAATCATATAAATTAAGTTGGATTTTATAACTAAGTAAAGTATATGTTTACTTAGAGTAAATTATAAATCAAAATTATACATGACGAATTCTGATAATATAATTCAAAAAGAAGGTGGTTGGCTAAGTAAAACAGCATATGCTCTTTTTGACGTTGGAAATTCCGCAGTTGGGGCAATGCATGCAACTTTTATTTTTGCAGTTTATTTTGTTAGTGTTGTTGCTCCAGAAAACGGCACCTCATATTGGGGATATACAACTGGTTTTGCTGCTTTAGTAGTAGCCTTGTTAGGGCCAATCCTTGGTGGTTATGCTGATTCTCGTGCAAGAAGAAAATTTTTCTTAGGTATTGTTGTTCTTATTGGAGTAGTTTCAAATATTCTTTTATGGAAAGTAGAACCAAACAATTCATTTATTTTATTTGCACTAGTATTTTCTTTTTTTTCTATTTTTGCAAATGAATTAATGTTTGTATTTTACAACGCTTTGTTGCCTTCTGTGGCATCAAAGCAAAATATGGGTAAAATTTCTGGTATTGGTTGGGCTGTTGGATATTTTGGTGCTATAATAGCATTAGTAATTGCTTTGGCTTTTTTTATAATGCCTGACAAAGCTCCATTTGGTTTAGATAAAGAAAATTCTGAACACATTAGAGCCACACAAATTTTAGCGGGTTTTTGGCTACTTTTTTTTAGTTTACCCTTGTTCTTTTTTGTTAGAGAAGGTTCAGCAGCCTCAAATTTAAACAAACCATGGGAAATAATTAAAACTGGTTGGAAAGAAATTGGGCGTATACCAGGACTCAGAAAATTCTTAGTTGCTAGGATGTTATATGTTGATGGCCTTACAGTTGTTTTCGCTTTTGCTGGAATATTTGCTGCAAAAGTTTTTGGTTTTACCACTCAAGATGTTCTTTTATTTGCAATAGCAGTAAATTTTACTTGTGGTTTTGGGGCACTAATAGGTGGTTGGTTTGATGATAGATTTGGATCTTTTACAACAATAAGAATTTCACTAGTATTTTTGATTATATTTGGTTTATGTGTATTATTATCACCTACCGCAACATATTTTTGGATTTTTGGACTTATTACTGGTATTTTTATTGGTCCAGTTCAATCAGCAAGCCGGTCCTTAGTTTCACATCTTGCACCTGCAGAGCATAGAGCTCAAATTTTTGGGTTTTATATGCTTGCTGGAAAGATAACATCTTTTTTAGGTCCTATGGTTTATGCAACAATTGTTTTATGGGCAACTCAAAGTACTATAATTGAAAATTTATCATTTTACTTGTTTGGTGATGGGGATAGTACACTAGGTGAAAGAGCAGGAATGGTAACTGCTGTTTTGTTTTTTATATTAGGTTTTTTTATATTAGGAAGAAAAAAACCTGGTTAAATTTTTTACATAGTTGATTTAAAGATATAATTCCAAAAAGTTATTTATAACTTGTAAGCAATGGAATATTATATCTTTAATTAAATTATGAAATACACCTTATTTAATCTTTTCAGTGGTTTTAATAAAAGTTTTTAACGATACCTGTTTTTTATGATACAAAAATTTAGAGAAATTCAAGTTGATACAAGTAGACAAAAACTTATTGATATTTCAAAACAAATTGAATTTTTTATAAAGGATACCAAAGTTGTTAATGGTATATTAAATTTGTCAATTTTGCATACTAGTGCTTCATTGATTATTCAAGAGAATGCATCACAAGAAGTATTAGTTGATCTTGAGAATTTTTTTAATAAATTGGCTCCTATGAATGAAAGTTTATATCACCATAAACTCGAAGGTATAGATGATATGCCAGCTCACATTAAAACTACACTTACAAATACAAATTTAACTCTTAGTATTGTAGAGAATTCTCTTAAGTTAGGTAGATGGCAAGGCATATATTTGTTTGAACATAGACTTCAAAGACATTTGAGAACAATTTTTTGTCATATAATTGGGAATTTTTAGAAAATAGGCTTTGTTAAATAATGAAAAATCAAATTATTTTACTAATACATGGTGCAGGTAGTGTTGGTAACGAGTGGGAAAATTTTGAAAAGGCTTTTTCAAAAATGGGAAATAAAGTTTTAAAACCTACTTTAAGATTTCATAAAAGGGATTTTAAAAGTAATCCTAAATTGGGGAACATTAGTATATTAGACTATGTTTCTGATATGGAAAAGTTAATAAAAAATTTAAATAAAAAACCCATAATTATTGGACATTCAATGGGTGGATTAATTGCTTTAATTTTATGTTCTAGAGGTCATGGTAAATTGGGAATTTTTTTAACTCCTGCTGCTCCTAGTGGAATTAATGCAATATCTCTAAGTGTGATTAGAATATTTATCATGAACATTTTTCGATGGAAATTCTGGTGTAAACCAGTACTACCTAATTTTGCTTCTGCATACTTTGGGGTGCTTCATGATTTTGAAAGAGACTATGCTTTAAAAGTATTTAAGAAAAACTTTTCTGCTGAATCAGGACGTGCACTTTGTGAAATTGGTTTTCCTTTTTTTTTCTCAAATTCGCCGACCAAAGTTGATGAATCCGGTATTAAGTGCCCAACTTTAATTATTGGTGCTGGAAGAGATAGAATAACTCCTGTCGCAATATCAAAAAAATTAAAATCTAAACTAAAAGATAAAGCAGAGTTGATTATATTTCCTTTATTTTCTCATTACATTATGGAAGGATTAGAATTTAATTTAGTTTTCAAAAGCATTTTAAAATGGGTTAATAAAAAAATTGGACAAGATATTTGATTAAAGAATATAAAAATATTAGAGCCAAAATTTGGCGGACAGGATGGGATTCGAACCCACGAGAGGGTTGCCCCTCTACTCCCTTAGCAGGGGAGCGCCTTCGACCGCTCGGCCACCTGTCCAATTACTCCTGTATAATGTAGGTGGAATATTTTCAAGAAAATTTTATATAAAGAGACTTAATTTTTCATGAATAGAGTAAAAAAATACTTCGATAATAGTAAAAAACATAATTCAGTTAAAATGATTATTATTTTTTCTTTAATGATTTTGTTGCTTGATCAATTATCAAAATTTTATGTTGTTCATATATTAGATTTATCAACCAGATTGAGTATGACAGTAATACCGGGTTTCATTTACTTTAAAATAGCATGGAATGAAGGAATAAATTTCGGTTTATTTGCAAATAGTTCAAATATAATGAGAATATTTTTAATAATTATATCAGTATTAATTTCTATTGGAATTTTATTTTGGGGAAGTAAGCAGAAAAGCTTTATAATTTTGCTTTGTTCTTCTGCAATAATTGGTGGCGCTTTTGGTAATGTTTTGGATCGAGTTATTTATGGGGCTGTAGCTGACTTTTTAAATATTACTTGTTGTAGTATTTATAATCCCTACTCATTCAATATTGCTGATATATCAATATTTCTAGGTGTTATAGGAATTATTATTTTTCCAGTCAAAGAGAAAGAAATATAGTTTTTTTGGCTCAGAAGTCATTTTTCTTTGTTGGTAGAATCGATATCAAAATGCTATATTTTGTAAAATAAACTGATATATTAACAATATGTTGAATTCAAAAGTAAAAAAAAGACCAATTATCAGGCTTGAGGATAAAATAGCTAATCAAATTGCTGCTGGTGAGGTTATTGAAAGACCTTCAGCAATTATTAAGGAATTGTTAGAAAACTCAATTGATGCAGGAGCTAACTCTATAGATGTTTTAATATCCCAAGGAGGTAAGGCAATAATTAGGGTAAAAGATGATGGATGGGGCATATCTAAAGCTGAATTACCAATTGCAGTTTGTAGACATGCAACATCAAAATTAGTTGATAATGATATATCTAATGTTAATACTTATGGCTTTAGAGGTGAGGCATTACCATCAATAGGATCTTCCAGTAGATTAACTATAAAATCTAAAACTGTTAATTCTGAAGAAGCATGGGAAATATTAGTTGATAATGACAATATAAAAGAAATAATCCCGGCCTCTTTAAATGTTGGTACATGCGTGGAGGTACGAGATTTATTTTTTAAAACACCAGCTAGGTTAAAATTTTTAAAGTCTGACAAAATAGAACAACTTTCAATTTTAGATATTTTCAAAAAGCTTTCTTTAATTAATCCCCATATTAGCTTTTCCCTTCGTGAAATATTGCCAAATGGATCTGATAGAATTTTAGCTAATTACAAAGTTTTATCAAAAATTAATAGTGGAAACTATGAGTATTATTCTTTAGACAAAAATAAATACTCTGAAAGAGTAAGCCAAATATTAGGCAAAGAAATTTTTCAGAATCTTCTACCTATAGGTTTTTCTGATGATAATATTACTATAGGAGGATATATTTCTTTACCAACTTTTTCAAGAAGCACCTCATCTTACCAGTACTTTTTTGTTAATGGAAGATTTGTTTCGGACAAAAACTTGGCAAGTGCTATTAGAGTAGGCTTTTCTGATTTTATAATGAAAGGAAGATATCCAGTAGCAATAGTTTTTATAAATTGTCCTAATGATAAAGTTGACGCAAACGTTCATCCTGCTAAAACTGAAGTCAGATTTCAAGATTTGAATTATGTTAAAAACTCAATTATATCAACTATAAAATCATCTATTGCAAATTTTAATACTAAGACTTCATCTGAGGTTTCTGATGGAATGATGCGAGCATTTAAAAAAAATAGTTTTAGTCATGGGAGATTATCATATTCTAGAGATAATCAAGTTGGGCAAAAATTAAATAACTACTCGAGTGATTTATTTAGAGATTTATCTTCTAGAAATTTCCAAAATGAATTATCTCCTGATGTTACAACTGATAACGGTCTTTTAGAAGAAATCGATGAAACATTATTATCATTAGGTTCTCCTGTTGCTCATATTCATGAAAACTACATAATTTCACAAACTGAAAATGGAATGGTTATAATAGATCAACATGCAGCACATGAAAGAATAGTTTATGAAAAACTTAAAAAATCCCTGAAAAATAATTCTATAAGTTCGCAAGCATTACTGATTCCAGAAATTGTTGAACTTGGGGAAGAAAGATCAGATATAATTCTAAAATTTACACTAGATTTTGAAAAATTAGGCGTAATATTAGAACCATTTGGAAAGAAATCAATCTGTGTTCGATCCACTCCTGAAATTTTAGGTGAAATTAATTGTTCTACTTTTCTAAATGATCTAGCTGACGAACTTTTAGAGCATGAAAACTTTTCAGTGGCAGAAGATAAATTAGAACAAATAATTTCCAAAATGGCATGCCACGGATCTGTCAGATCTGGTAAGAAGTTGAAATTATCAGAGATGTCTTTTTTATTAAGAGCTATGGAAGAAACTCCTTATTCTAATCAATGTAATCATGGTAGACCAACCTTTATTGAATTAAAGTTGAAAGATATTGAAAAGTTGTTTAATAGGAACTAATAAATTGATAAGCATTAATTTTTTATTTGTTTTTTTAGTTGGATTATTAATAATGATCCCTATTGTTTTGTATTTTTTAAATTCAAAAAATTCATATTTAAAAAAAGATTTAGAGAAATTGCAAGAAGGACAGCTTAGAATAGCTGGAATTATTGAAAATATTGTTAATAATCAGAACTCTGGAAATGCTAATATTTTAGCTCATATGGAAGGTCGTTTATCTGAAGTTCAAAAACAAATTTTTGAAAGTCTAAGTGGTTCAGCCACAAGTACAGCTCAATCATTGGGTGCTTTACAAGAAAGGTTATCAGCAATAGACAAAGCTCAAGCAAATTTAGAAAAACTGTCAGGAAATGTTTTAGGCTTACAAGATATCTTATCAAATAAACAAACTAGAGGAGTTTTTGGAGAAATTCAACTTAAAGATATAGTTTCCAAAGCACTACCTCCTAATACATATGATTTTCAGGTTTTACTTAAAAATGGTAAAAGGGTTGATTGTATGATTAATTTACCAAATCCTCCTGGACCCATTGCAATAGATAGTAAATTTCCATTAGATTCTTATGAAAACTTGAGGAATAGTCATGACGAAATTGAAAATAAAAAGGCTATTCAAGATTTTAAAAAATCAATTAGATTCCATATAAACTCAATTGCTGAAAAATACATTGTTAATGGTGAAACAGCTGACGGTGCCATAATGTTTTTACCCTCAGAAGCAATTTATGCAGAATTACATGCTAATTTTTCTGATTTGGTTCAAGAAGGTTTTTCTAAAAGAGTTTGGATCGTATCCCCAACAACCTGTATGGCGACTCTTAATACAATAAGAGGAATATTAAAAGATGCAACACTTAAAGAAAATTCTAGTAAAATAAGAGAAAACCTAAACCACTTGTTTAGTGATGTATCAAGATTAGGTAGTAGAATTGATAATTTAGATAAGCATTTTTACCTTGCTAGTAAAGATCTGGAAGAGGTTAAAATTTCAGCCAAAAAAGTAACGAGTAGAGCTGATAAATTTGATGCTTTGGATTTTAATGATTCTGATAACACCTCTACTATTTCTGGATCTAATACAAATATTTCAAAATTAAATATGATTAATAAATAATTTTGGTATAATTAGTTTATTTTTAAAAAAGGAGGAAAAATGAGAATATTAATTTTGTTTATTTTGTATTTATCATTAGTAAATTGTGGTACAGTTGGTGGCGCAATTACTGGTTTTGGTTCAGACTTAGATACAGTTGGTAGTTATATTACAGATTTTTAAAAAAGCTTAATGAGGTCTTTAAAAATAATTAAGTTTAAGGATACATTCTTATTTAATTTAAAGCTTTAGTTATGGAATAAATTTGGTTTATGATTTTCTGCAAGTTAAAAGAATTCAAGGCTATGGTTTAACTCATCTTCCAGATTACAAGTCGGAATATTCATCTGGAATGGACATTTGTGCGAATTTTTTAGATACCGATACTGAAAAAGCACTACTTATTTCTGTTGGAGAAAGAAAACTAATTAGCACAGGTCTTGCCATTGAAATACCAGTCATGTTTGAAGGACAAATTAGATCTAGATCTGGGTTAGCTATGCATAATGGTATTATTGTTCTCAATTCACCTGGTACTATTGATTCAGATTTTCGTGGCCATCTAAAAATAATATTAGCAAATTTTGGTGAAGAAGATTATTTAATAAAACAAGGAGACAGGATTGCACAATTAGTAATATCTAAAATTGTTAGACCTAAAATTAAATTGGTAGAAAAACTGAGTAATTCCAATAGAGGTATGAAGGGGTTTGGTTCTACAGGTATCTCTTAATTAGTTATAAAATAATTTATAATCAAGTGGTTACATTTTTTCAAAAATAAGAAAGGAAAATGAGTTGTCTAATACAAAAGAAGAAAAGATCTTTAATAATATAACGGAAACTATTGGTAAAACTCCTTTGGTAAGATTATCAAAACTAGAAAAAGAGATTGACACAACTTGTGAGATAATCGCAAAATTAGAGTTTTTTAATCCTCTGGCTTCAGTTAAAGACAGGATTGGAGTATCTATGATTAGTAGTTTAGAACAATCTGGTCATTTAGAACCTGGTATGACTATAATTGAACCAACTTCAGGAAATACAGGCATAGCTCTAGCATTCGTAGCTGCATCAAAAGGATATAATTTGATATTGACCATGCCGGAAAGCATGTCCTTAGAACGAAGGAAAATGCTTGCTTTCTTAGGTGCTAAAATTGAATTAACTGAAGCAGCAAAAGGAATGAAAGGTGCGGTTTCTAGAGCAGAAGAATTGCTAAATTCTGTACCCAATTCTATTATGCCTCAACAATTTGAAAATTCTGCCAACCCTGAAATACATATGAAGACAACTGCTGAAGAAATTTGGGAAGATACCAACGGAAATTTGGATGTTTTTATTTCTGGGGTGGGTACTGGAGGTACAATTACAGGAGTTGCTAGGATACTTAAACAAAGAAAGAAAAGTATCAAGTTTATTGCTGTAGAACCAAAAGATAGTCCGGTTATTTCTGGAGGTGATCCTGGCCCACATAAAATTCAGGGGATAGGTGCTGGTTTTATCCCAAAAAATTTAGATGTCAACATTATAAGTGCAATTCAAACAGTTGGAAATCAAGAAGCTGTTGATATGTCAAGATTGGTAGCAAAACTTGAAGGAGTACCTGTAGGCATATCTTCAGGTGCAGCATTGGTTGCAGCAAAAAATTATGCAATTAAAGAAAAAGATGGATCTAGGATAGTTGTAATTTTACCTAGTTTTGCTGAGAGATATCTATCTAGTGTACTTTTTGAAGGTTTAACATAAATTATTTTTGTGATGAAGATTGAATAATAAAGAATTAGAAAGATATAAACGTCACATTCTTCTCAAAGAAATAGGCGGTTCAGGTCAGAAGTTACTTAAAAAGTCTAATGTCACTGTTATTGGGGCGGGCGGATTAGGCTCTGTAGTACTCTTTTATTTGGCAGCTGCTGGAGTTGGCAATATAAAAATTGTTGATAACGATGTAGTAAGTTTATCAAACTTGCAGCGTCAAATCTTATATAAAGACAGTGATCAAGGTGAAAAAAAAGTAATTGCTGCAAAAAAAAATCTGTTGAATTTAAATCCTACAATTAATGTAGATGTTTTTGAAGACTATTTTACTAATAAAAATTATTATAAGTATATTGAGAATTGTGATTTATTAATTGATGGAACTGATAATTTTAAATCTAAATCTCTGATTTGTAAAATAGCTTTTAATAAGAATATTCCATTAGTTTATGGTGGACTTAGCCAGTGGGAGGGTCAAGTATGTATTTTTGATCCTAAGTCTGACTCAATATGTTTTGAATGTATCTTTCCAAATGATCCAGGTGAAGAATTTGATGATAGTTGTTTTAACTTTGGAATCATAGGTCCAACGGTTGGTGTTATAGGGTCTTTGATGGCAGCAGAAGTAATTAAGCTTTTGACTTCATGCGGAGCACCTATTTTGAACAAAATATTAACGTTTGACTGTTTAAATGGTGAGTTTCAAAAATTTGAAGTTGAGAAAGTTAAAAGCTGTAATATTTGTTCAAAAATAAACAAGATTTAAACTTATAAAATAATATCTGGTGGTGTATGACCATCAGAAAATGTTTGAATGTTTACAATAACTTTTTCACCCATTTCAATTCTACCCTCTATTGTTGCTGAGCTCATATGAGGTAACATGAAAACATTATCTAATTCTTTGAGTCTTGGGTTTATATCGTTACCTTTTTCAAAAACATCTAATGCAGCTCCTGCTAATTGTCCGGATCTAAGCATTCTAGTTAAAGCATTTTCGTCTATCAATTCTCCTCTAGCTGTATTTATAATATAAGCTGTTTTTTTCATTAATTTTAATCTTCTGGCATTTATTAAATGAAAAGTTGAAGGTGTGTGAGGCGCATTTATGGATAACAAATCAATCCTAGCTAACATCTGATCTAAGCTTTCCCAATAAGTTGCCTCTAAACTTTCTTCTAATTTAATTGGTAACCTATTTCTATTATGATAATGAATCTGGATACCAAAAGCTTTTGCACGTTTAGCAATTGCTTGACCTATCCTTCCCATTCCTAATATTCCAAGTCTTTTTCCATATATTCTATGGCCTAATAATGCATTTGGTGCCCATCCATCCCATTGGTCATCTTCTAGTTTTTTTACACCTTCTTTTATTCGACGTGGGACGCTAAGTATAAGAGCCATTGCCATATCAGCTGTATCTTCAGTGAGAACATTTGGTGTATTAGTAACTGTGATCCCTTTTTGGAGAGCTTTTGAAACATCTATGTGATCGAATCCAACTCCATAATTTGCAATTAATTTTAAATTCTTTCCTGCTTCATTAATTAATTCTTTATCAACTTTGTCACCAATAGTCGGTACCAATACGTCACAATCTTTCATTGCTTTAGCAAGTTCCTTTCTCGATAATGGGTAAGGTGAATTAGAAAGATTTACATCAAATAATTCTTTCATCCTGGTTTCAACAGGTTCCGGTAATTGTCTAGTTACCCTAACTTTAAATTGTTTACTATTCATGATATTTTTTCTTTAATAAGTTATCATCTATTAGATTAATAACCAAAATATAAAGTTTAAAACAAAAATGCAAAAATTTACTTTATTCTTAACTTTAATATTTTTTATTCTTCAAAAAAGCATAATTTTTTCTCAGGATAAAAATGAATTAGGAAAAGTAACTGGATTAGAAATTCCAAGGTTTGTTTCGTTAAAAAAAAGTAAAACTTTTTTAAGAAGGGGTCCTGGTAAATCATATAAAATTGATTGGATTTTAGAAAGAAATAGTTATCCCTTGAAAATTATTGCAGAACATAATCATTGGAGACAAGTAATTGATTTTCAAGGTGACGGAGGTTGGGTTTATTTTAGGTTATTATCAGGTAAAAGAACTATTATCGTCAAAAAAGATAATATTTTTTTAAAAAAAACATCAGAAAAGAATTCAAATCCAATAGCTATCTTAAAATATGGTGTTATAGGGGAATTAATTAACAATAATAATGGAGTATGCAATGTTCGATTTAAAGATTTAAGAGGATGGATATCCAAAGATGACATCTGGGGCTGTTAAAATTATTTAGTCTGGGACTAACATATATCCTACACTTCTAACAGTTCTTAAGTATCTTGGTGATTTAGGGTTTTTTTCGATTTTTTTTCTTAATCTATTAATATTAACATCAACTGCTCTTTCTCTTTCTAGTTCTTTAATTGTATCATTTTTTCTAAAATTTCCTTTTTCTCTAAAATCACAAAATAATTCTAAGGCTAATTTTTGTCTTGGAACTGGTTTATTAATAGAATTTGAAAGCCTATTCATTAAGATTCTTTCTGCTCTAGTTAATGAAATTATATTATCTCCATTTGATAATTCTTGCCTTTTATTATCATACTTCAAATTTCCAATGTTAATATTTTCATTTGACTTTTTTCTTTCAAAATTTTTGATTCTTTTAAAAATACTTTCCATTCTCAAAATTAATTCTCTTGGTTCGAATGGCTTTGAAATATAATCATCAGCACCTGTCTCTAATCCAATAATTCTATCTGAGGTTTCTTTTCTAGCTGTTAAAATTATTATTGGAGTCTGAAATTTATCTGATAATTTTTTTGTTAAGCTTAGTCCGTCTTCTACAGGCATCATTACATCTAATATAAAAAGATCAAAATTGATCAATTTTGTAAATTTGTATGCTTCAGCAGCACTACTTGCTGTAGATACTAAAAAATTATTGTTTCTTAAATATTTTTGAATTAACTTTCTAATTCTTATGTCATCATCGACAACTAATATATGTTTTTTTTCTACCAATTCACTTTACTCTATATTGAAATTTATTCGAATATATAATTTTACTATTTATCCATCATTTTTTTCTTTATTTTTAATTAAGTTTTTTTGATTTAAATTGATCATAATAATTGTTAAGATATAACATCTTTTATAATTCAAAAAAAGAAGGAATGCTTATGCAAAAAGCTTATGATGATAGAGACGGGCACATATGGATGGATGGTAATTTATTGCCTTGGAGAAATGCTAATGTTCACATTTTAACTCATGCTTTACATTATGGTTCTTCAGTTTTTGAAGGTGAAAGAGCTTATAATGGGAAAATATTCAAAAGTCGTCAACATTCTGAGAGATTAATTAAATCAGGCAATTACATTGATGTGCCAGTTCCTTACAATGTAGATGAAATAGAAAAAGCAAAAGAACTTCTTTTGAAAGATTCAGGCTTAAAGGAAGCATATATACGAGCAATCTGCTGGCGTGGGTCTGGAGAAGATATGGGGGTAGCATCCAAGAAAAATAAGGTTAAAATGGCGATAGCTATTTGGGAATGGGGTGCCTATTATGGCGAGGCAAAAACAAAGGGTGCTAAATTAGATATTTCCAATTGGAAAAGGCCAAGTCCAGAAACAATTCCGTCTTTTGCAAAAGCGGCTGGTCTGTATATGATATGCAGTATGTCAAAACATTCGGCTGAAGCAAAAGGTTGTTCTGACTCGTTGATGAAGGATTATAGAGGATATGTTGCCGAGGCAACTGGAGCAAATATCTTCTTTCTGAAAAACGGTGAAATTCACACTCCTTTACCAGATTGTTTTTTGAATGGAATCACCAGACAAACAATAATTCAAATACTTAGAAGTAAAGGTTTAAAAGTTATTGAACGTCATATTGAGATTGCAGAATTGGAAGATTTTGAACAATGTTGGTTGACGGGAACTGCAGCAGAGGTTACGCCAGTAGGTAAAATTGGAGATTTTAATTTTGAAGTAGGAAACTTTGTAAAAGATTTAATATCAAGTTATGAAAAAGTTGTAAGAGAATGATGAACTACTGAATTTTTTGGGCCTATAAATTATAACATTTATTAAGGAGAGGTTTTTTTAAATTGAAAATGCCAACCACTAATTTTAAGAAAGGTATAAGCAATTCAAAAGATTTATTAATGGATATTGTCACATTTCTTGAAGATGAAAAACTTTTTGATATAGTAAACATATGTCTTCATGAGAAATCTCAAGAAGCAGATTTTATGGTTATATCTTCCGGAAGTTCTTCAAGACAAGTATCTTCAACATCCGAAAAACTGCTAAATCATCTGAAAATCAATTATGGTATAATATCAAAAGTTGAAGGTCTAGAAAATGCAAACTGGGTATTAATTGATTCAGGTGATATTCTTATTAATATATTTAAACCAGAAGTCAGAGATTATTATCAGTTAGAAAAAATGTGGTTAGTTTAATTAATCTCAAAGCGATATACGAAATATGAATATAACAATTATAGCTGTTGGACGTATTGGTAACTCCTTTGAAGCTGAGCTTGTAAACAGATATTGTAATCGTTTTAATAAGTTAAATAAACTATTAGGTTTGAATCCTTTACAAATTATTGAAGTTGACGATAAAAAGTTTAAGACCAAGACTTTACAAGGAAAAAAAATATCAGAAATTATTAAAAAAAATTTAAATCTAGTAATTTGGGATTCAAATGGAAAAATGATGTCATCAGAAGATTTTACTAAGTTTTTAACGATACAACGTGATACTGGTGTAAAAAATCTTTTTTTTGTAATTGGAGGAGCATTTGGATTGTGTAGTAGTCTTTATAAAAAAGATATTAAAATTTTTTCACTAGGGAAAATGATTTGGCCGCATCTTCTAGCAAGGGCTATGCTTACAGAACAAATTTATAGATCAGCTTCAATTATGTTGGGTAATCCGTATCATAAAAGTTGATGTTAAAATAAAGAACTGAAAAATGATGATTAAAAAACCCTCCCCAACGATATTGTGTATTTTGGATGGATGGGGAAATTCTACTCAAACTAAAGGAAATGCTGTTAAATTAGCAAAATTACCTAATTTTAACAAACTTGTTAAATATAACTCAAATGCAAGTATTATTACGTATGGTCCATCTGTAGGGTTACCAGAAAATCAGGTAGGTAATTCTGAAGTAGGACATATGAATTTAGGCGCAGGTAGGAAGGTACAAATGGATTTACCAAGAATAAATCAAGCCTTCAAAAATAATTTTTTAGATAAAGACCAAAACTTTTTTTTAAACATGAAAAAAATTTTAAATGAAGGGGGGTATATACACATCATCGGATTATGTTCAGAAGGAGGGGTTCATAGTCACCAAAATCATATTTTTGAATTAATCAAATACTTAAAAAAATTAAATTTAAAAGTTTTTTTGCACATGATTTTAGATGGTAGAGATACAACACCTAAAAATGCAGAAAATACACTTTATGAAATAAGAAAAATTTTTGGAAATTTTAACATTATTTCTTCAATTTCAGGCAGATTCTATGCAATGGATAGAGATCAAAGGTGGAAGAGAACTCAACAATTTTATAAAATGATTGTTAATAAAGAAGGTGAAATATTTGATAATCCTTTATTGTTTATTAGGGAACAATACAATAAAAAAATAACTGATGAATTTGTCAAACCCTCGATTTCCACTAATTACACAGGAATAAATATTAAAAAAGATGGTATTATATTTATGAATTTTCGTTCGGATAGAATGAGACAAATTTGTTCAGCTTTATGTGATGAAAATTTTGATCATTTTTTCACAAAAGAAAAGCCTCTATTTAATTCAGCGCACAGTTTGGTTTCATACTCAAAATCCCTTGATAAATATATATTAAACCTATTTACAAAGGTTAATATTAAAAATACAGTTGGCGAAGTTATATCCAAAATGGGTTTGAAGCAACTAAGATTAGCTGAAACTGAAAAATATGCACATGTCACATATTTTTTTAACTGCGGATATGAAAAAGAATTCCCTGGAGAGGATAGAATTCTTATTCAAAGTCCTAAAGTGATGACGTATGATTTAAAGCCAAAAATGTCGATTAAAAAAGTCACTGATACTTTAATTGAAGCTGTCATTCTAAATAAGTATGATTTCATAGTCGTTAATTTTGCAAATCCAGATATGGTAGGACATACTGGAAATTTAAAGGCTGCAATTAAAGCATGTGAATCAGTAGATACTAGTTTAGGAAAAATACTTAAAGCTTTAAAAAAAGTAAAATTTAATATGTTAATTGTGGCTGATCACGGTAATTGTGAAGAAATGATTAATCTTAAAACAAACCAACCACATACTGCGCATACATTAAACCCAGTCCCAATAATTTTACTCTCTAAAAAAACAAACATAGAACTTAATGATGGAATTTTATCAGATATTGCCCCCACTATTTTAGATTTAATTGGTATAAACAAGCCAAAAGAAATGACAGGTGTTTCATTAATAAAAAAAATAAAGATAAATTAAATTATTGACTTGTAAACTTTATATTTGGATTTTAATCACTAGTTCTATTATAGGATAAATTAAATAAATTAAATCAAAAAGGACAATTATGAAACGTAGTTTGATAGTATTAATTATTGGATTTTTTGCTGGAGGAATTTTTTTCAATTTTATTGATAAAAATCCGTTAATGGCTCAGGCTAATAGCGATTCTGAAGACAGAAACTCTGTATATCAACAACTAAATCTATTTGGAGAAGTTTTTGATAGAATTAGATCTAGTTATGTAGAAAATGTTGACAGTTCTGATTTAATTTCAGCAGCAATAAGAGGAATGTTAACTTCCCTTGATCCTCATTCTGGATATATGCCACCAGAAAGTTTTGAAGATATGCAAGTAGATACAAAGGGAGCATTTGGTGGCTTAGGGATTGAAGTAACTCAGGAAGATGGTTTTGTAAAAGTTGTTGCACCGATGGATGGAACGCCTGCTGCAGATGCTGGGATTCAATCAGGTGACTTTATAACTCATGTAGATGGTGAAGCTATCTTAGGTCTTACTTTATCAGAAGCTGTTGACAAAATGAGAGGTCCAGTTGGATCTGAAGTTTCATTAACAATTGTTAGAAATTTAGATGAAGAACCCTTTGATATTCAGATAGTGAGAGATGTAATAAAACTAACTGCTGCTAGGGTAAGATTAGAAGATGACGTAATTATTATAAGAGTTACCACTTTTAATGAACAAACCACTCCAAATATCAAAAAAGGAATTAGGGATAAAATAGAAGAACTTAAAGGGGAAGAGAATGTATCTGGCTTTATTATTGATTTAAGAAATAACCCAGGTGGATTGCTTTCAGAAGCTATTTCAGTCTCTGATATGTTTTTAAATCAAGGAGAAATTGTTTCAACAAGAGGTAGAAATAATGGACAAGCAAAACGATATAGTGCTTCAAAAGGTGATTTAGCACTCAATAAACCTATAGTAGTTTTAATTAACGGAGGTTCTGCCTCAGCTTCTGAGATTGTTGCTGGAGCATTACAAGATCATAAAAGAGCAGTTATACTTGGAACTAAAAGCTTTGGTAAGGGGTCCGTTCAATCAGTAATACCATTGGGTGAAAATGGTGCAATGAGATTAACAACAGCCAGATATTACACTCCTGCAGGTAGATCTATTCAAGCACTTGGAGTTGTTCCTGATATTATCGTGGAACAGCTTCCAAGACTTGACAAAAAGAAAGAGACAGAACAAAGATCTGGAAGAATCACTGAAGCAGATTTGAGAGGTGCCTTATTAAATGATCGCCTATCTGATGAGGAAAAAGAGCTTTTAGCAAAAGAACAAGAGATTCAATTAAAAAAATCTCAGAGAAGAAAAATTGATTATCAACTTTCTTTTGCTTTAGATGTGTTATCAGGTCTTAATATATACGGAGGAAGTAATTGATTGAAAATGATTTAGCTTATAGACCGTGTGTAGGTATCGTTTTAATTAAGAAAGGAAAAATTTTTGCAGGCCAGAGATTAGATTATAAATCTAGTGCCTGGCAAATGCCTCAAGGTGGAATTGAAGATAATGAGTCGCCAAAAGATGCCGCATTTAGAGAATTAAAAGAAGAAACTGGGATAAAAAAAAAGCATATTAAAATTATTTTAGAATCAAAGAACTGGCTAAGATATGATTTACCTGAAGAGTTAATTTCAAAGCTTTGGAATGGAAAATTTGTAGGTCAAAAGCAAA
This sequence comes from uncultured Alphaproteobacteria bacterium, assembly GCA_902541695.1. Classification (GTDB taxonomy): domain Bacteria; phylum Pseudomonadota; class Alphaproteobacteria; order Rhodobacterales; family Rhodobacteraceae; genus CACIIZ01. The sequence continues at coordinate 54,053 of CACBRT010000001.1, forward strand.
AATGGTTTGCAATGGAATTCTTTGGATCAGACACTGACATAAATATAAATACAAAGTTTCCAGAATTTTCACAGTGGAAATGGATGACTGCAGACCAATTAATAAATAGTATCGTTCCATTTAAAAAAAATGTTTACAAAAAAATACTTACAAAATTTTCGGCTAAACTTGAATTAAGATAACTGTTTTTTTAAATCATCATCTGAAATAATTGGAAAAAAAACTTTATTTGAATAAATACCGAGGAATTTTGAACCTTTAACGTTTGCATATTCAGCGATGTCTAATAGCCTATAAAAGCTCTTCCTATCAATTTTTGCCTCTATATTGTCTCTGACTAAAATATAAGGTGAAGGCTCTTGAGTTTCAGGATTAAAGATTATTCGAAAGGGATTGGTATTACTTAGAATTACTGTTTCTTCAATGTTCGTATGAAAAACTAGATATGACTTTTCATCTTCTATTATTCTTTCAAAATCATTTGCTATAAAAGGAACATCGTCAACTTTTATACCTACTTTTTCAATGGGAGTTATTAAAAAGTATTTATCTTTTTCTTTAATTAAGATACTAGAGAAAAGTTTTACTATTTGATGTCTTCCTATGGGTGATCCACAATAAAACCAAGTACCATCACTAGCAATTCTCATATCAATGTCACCACAATATTGTGGATTCCAATTTTTAATTTTTCTTTTTATAGAATTTGGTGGTTTATTTAATATTTTTTTTAAAAAATCACTTTGATAACTAATGCTAGCATTATTATTCAGAGTATCTTCCATGTAATCAAATTATTATCTTATTCTTAAATTATTTCTCGATAAATCACTGATTTTTTTACAACCCATCAGTTTCATATCTCTTTCCAATTCATTTTTCATTATTAATAAAGCTTTTTCAACACCTTTCTGACCAGCTGCAGCTAATGCATAGAGATACATTCTTCCACCAGAACATGCTTTGGCACCAATTGAAAGAGCTTTAAGTACATGTGTACCTCTTTTAATACCACCTTCACATATCACATCAATTTTATCTCCCACAGCATCTACTATTTCTTTAAGTTGATCAAAAGGAGCTCTTGATCCATCAAGTTGCCGTCCCCCATGGTTTGATACAATTATTGCAGAGCATCCAATATCAACTGCTTTTTTCGCATCTTCAACGCTCATCACGCCTTTCAAAGCAAAATGCCCTCCCCACTTTGAATTAAGATTTTCTGCATCTTTCCAACTCATATTTTGATCAAGCATAGTTGAGAAATATTCACCTATAGATGTAACAGTATTAGTCCCCTCTTTTACATAATTTTGGAGATGAGGTAATTCAAATGGTGTACTTGTGATATGGTTAATAAACCATGATGGCTTTAAAGCAAATTCCATCATGCTTTGAAATGTTAACTTTGGTGGTATTGTAAATCCAGTTCGTAGATCTCTCTCCCTGTTTCCACCAGTTATAGTGTCTACAGTAAGTGCCAAAACGTCAAATTTTGCATTTTTAGCTCTATCGATTAAATCTGAGTTTAAAGCGCGATCTTTATGAAAATAGAATTGAAACATTTTAGGAGAATTACTTATTTTTTGAATTTCTTCTACACTTACTGTACTTAACGAAGAAACACCAAACATAGTTCCAAACTTGCTAGCTGCTTTAGCTACTGCTCGTTCTCCTTGATAATGAAATAGTCTTTGCACTGCGGTTGGTGCACAATATACTGGTAAGCTTATTTTTTTACCAAATACTGTTGTAGATAAATCAATATCTTTTACACCTCTTAATACATTAGGCACTAAGTCAATTTCATCATAAGACTCAGTATTTCTTTTGTAAGTAACTTCGTCATCAGCTGCACCATCAATATAGTTGAAAATAGGTGAAGGTAGTTTTTTTTTAGCTAAGAATCTGAAATCACTAATATTATGACAGTCGTTAATTTTCATAAAGAATTTATTATCCCTGTCGAGCTTTAAACCTTCTTTGAGTCTTATTTATGACATATATTCTACCTTTTCTTCTAACAAGCCTACAATCTCTGTGCCTTTGTTTTAAAGATCTTAAAGAATTTCTAACTTTCATAATATACTCTCCAACGAAAAATACTTAATAACCACATTGACTTAAATATACAAGTCCTAATTTAGATGGTGGGCGTAACTGGGATTGAACCAGTGACCCCTTCGATGTCAACGAAGTGCTCTCCCTCTGAGCTATACGCCCTCAAAATAAAATATTATTGCATATCTCAATTAATTTCTTTAACCATCTTTAATATCCGCATCAAGTAATTTTTTTAATATAAATAAATGACAAAAATCTTTGATACAAATTTTAAAGAAAATAAAAAATTTAACGTAATTTTTAATTCACCTCATTCAGGTAGCTTATATACAAAAGAATTTATAGAAAGTTCGAAATTAAATATTCATGATCTCCGAACTTCTGAGGATGCTTTTGTTGGAGAATTATTTAATTCAACCAGAACATCTGGTTGTTTATTTATTGAAGCTAAATTTCCAAGGAGTTTTGTTGATTTAAATCGTTCTCATTTGGAGTTAGATCCAAAATTAATCTCTGGCGATTTTCATTATGAAAAAACTGTTAGGAATATGGCTGGACTTGGCGTGATTCCCAGAATGTCTGGTAATGGGAAAGAAATATATAACAGCTATATTTTTATTGATGACGTTATAAAAAGACTGAAAGTTTTTTATTTTCCATATCACAGATTTTTAGAAGATTTGATTTTTCTTTCAAAAAAAAGATTAGGATATGCAATTATTTTTGATTGTCATTCAATGCCATCTAATCTAAGTGTAGATTTTAAAAACTCAAAAAAAAATAATGCTTCTGATATAATTTTAGGAGATGTGAATGGAACTTCGTGCTCGTCTTTTTTGACAAAAAAAGTAAAAACAATTTTTGAAAGGCATGATCTTTTAGTTACAGCAAATTACCCATTTTCTGGTGGTTTCATCACAAAAAATTATGGTAAACCTGAAAATAGTGTTCACGTTATCCAAATTGAGGTTAATAAGAAACTATATATGGATGAAGAAAAAATTAAAAAAAACAAGAACTTTGAAAGCTTTCAAAGAAAAATTCAATCTATTATTAAAGAATTAAGTTTTATAAACTTATTTGATGGTAATGATAATATTGCTGCTGAATAAAAATAAATAAATTTACTTAATTCAAAGAACGACCCTTTTTGATAATTTTTTTTCCAAACTTTTGTCTTATGTTGTCAACTGTTCGTTCAGCTTTTTCTAATTTTCTATATTTTGATTCAAGATGAAAATTTGAAAATAAACCTTTTTGATCTAATAATAATTTTGTAGAAGAAAGTCCAATAAGTCTAAAAGGAGCCAACTTAATTTTTGTCTTTAAAATAGAATTTGTTGCTTGAAAAAAATGTTCAGCTAGATTTGTTGGTTCTAAAAAAGTGTATGAAAAAGTAATGTTTTTAAAATTATGCTGCTTAAGTTTCAGCACAATAGTTTTACAAATAATATTATTTTTTTTTTGAATTTCAGATACTTCTTCTGATAAGAACCATAGTGTTTTTTTAAGGGTATTATAATCAAAAATGTCCGTTTCAAATGTTTTTTCTTTAGAAATACTTTTTCTCAAATTAATAGGTGAAATCTTTCTTTTATCTATTCCTCTTACTAAATTCCAAATCGTGATACCAAAATGTCCATAACTTTTCATTAGTGTTTCTTGGTCTAATTTGGTCATGTCCCCAATTGTTTTAATAGATTTAAGATTAAATTTCTTTTGAATTGTTGGTCCTACTCCTGGAATTTTATTTATACTCATTTTGTTAATGATTTCTAATTTTTCTGATTTTCCGATTATTGTAAAAGCTCTTGGTTTTTTAATTGAGGACGCAAGCTTTGCTAAAAATTTGTTTTTCACTTAAACCTATTGATATTGTAATACCTAATTCCTCTTCAACCTCACGAGATAATTCAACTAATAATTCTGCAGGTTTTTTCTTATGAAGGTTATAAGTGCCCGAAAAGTCAAGATAAGCCTCATCATAGGCTATTGTCTCAACTAAAGGAGTGAGTTTATAAAATTTTTCAAAAATTAAATTAGAGATTTTTTTATAAAAAGACATTTCTGGTGGAATAATGATTGCTTCAGGACATAACTTTTTTGCTTTGAAAATTGGCATTGCAGACTTAACTCCTTTAATTCTTGCTATATAACAGCAAGTAGTAACAACGCCTCTTATCCCACCCCCAACAATTACGGGCTTATTTATTAATTTTGGATTACGTTTTTTCTCAACTGAAGCATAAAAAGCATCACAATCAATATGAGCAATATTTAAAGAGAATAATTCATCATGTTTAAGAATTCTGGGTGAATTACATTTTTGACATCTACCTATGCTAAAAGAAACCTTGGTACAATCTCTACAGATAATTTGCTCGATATCCAAATAAATTGACCTGCTAATTTTTATATTTCATTATTATTGACTCATATTAGATAAAAAATTATCCACAGCTAATTTAGGATCTTTAGATTGCCAAATAGGCCTACCAATTACTATATAATTTGCTCCAGACTTTATAGCTTCTGATGGAGTAGATATACGCTTTTGATCTTCTGAATCAGTTTTTTTTAATCTAATGCCAGGAGTAACAATTATTTTTTTGTTAAATTTTTTTTGTCTTCTAATGAAACTTGCTTCTAATGGTGAGCATACTATTCCATCTGCTCCTGCCATAAAAGCATTATTAGCTCTTTCAGCCACTAATTCATTCATACTCCCTTCTTTAATTAAAGACAAATTAAGATCATTGCGATTTTGGTTAGTAAGAAAAGTTACTGCTAAAATTTTTATATTTTTGTTTTTTCTTCCATTTACAGCAGCTTCAACAATTGATGGATCTCCATTTACAGTCAAGAAATCTATTTGGTGTTCTGAAATTTTAGCTACAGTTTCCTGAATTGTGCTTTTGATGTCATATAATTTAAGATCTAAAAATACTTTTTTTCTTTTCTCTTTAATCTCATCAATTAATTTAAAACCATTAATTATGAAAATCCTTAGTCCTATCTTAAAAAATGAAATTTTATTTTCAAGTTGAGAAATCAAAACTCTGTTTTGTAAAACTGAGCTGGCATCTAATGCAACTATGATTTTTTCATTTGGTTGTATCATGCAAAAATAATGTAAGGTTGTATTAATCTAATCTATTGAAATTTATAAAATAAACTATATATAATCAATATAAATCTTTTCTTATGGGTCGATATTATTGGTGCCTAATGGGCTATAATTAGACGCTAGTTTTGGAGGATAAGATGAATCTAGATAGATACACTGAACTGTGTCAATCAATTTTAAAAAATTGTTTAAAAATTGCTGAAGTTTACTCGCATCAGCATTTAACTTTTTTCCATTTATTAAAAGCTATTTGTGATGAAAAGAATAGTTCTATTACTAATTTATTTTCAAAATCAGGATTAAATTTATTAGATTTAGATAATAAAGTTTTAGAAATTTTAAAAACACACCCAAAAGTTAATGGATCTTCAAATATTTTTTTAGATAATAATTTAAAGAAAATGTTAGATTCTGCTGAAAAAGTTGCAAAAAGTAATGGTGACTCGTATGTAACTTTAGATGCACTACTTAAGTCTATTGTCGAAAATCCTGTTGCAAAAAATTTTCTTAAAAAATTAGGCTTCGATAATCAAAAATTTGATAAAGCTTGTAACGAATTTCGCAAAAATAAAAAAGTAACATCAATCAATGCTGAAGATAACTTTCAAGCACTTGAGAAATTTACTACTGATTTTTGTAAACTAGCTATGGAAGGTAAAATTGATCCTATAATTGGAAGGGATGAAGAAATTAGAAGATCAATACAAGTTTTAAGTAGAAGAACAAAGAATAATCCTGTTCTTATTGGACATCCAGG
>CACBRT010000001.1:67500-158196 GCA_902541695.1 uncultured Alphaproteobacteria bacterium
CAGAGGTTCAAATCCTCTCCCCGCAACCAAATAATAATCAATGAAGATTTAAATGTTAATTTTGCTGATCTTGGGCCAAATCATAGTTTTATTGGTATACTGCTTGGAGATGTAAACGGAACTTTCTGAAAGTTAAACTTGAGCCCTAATACTTTTTGGGCGTATATTGATAGCATAGGTAAACTAGCTACATAAACCTCGTCAAAACAAAGAAAATAAGGTAAAATAAAACCCTATATAAGGGGTCATTATGGGGTTTGAAAAAACCAACATGGTTGGGTTCGCAACTAGGTTCGGGGACCAATGGAATAGGCTATTTAATGAAAATAAATAATTTGATTAAGCTCGATCCAAACGAAATAGTTGAAAAATTTTCTAAATCGTCAGGCCCAGGTGGACAGCATATTAATAAAGTTGATACTAAAGTTGAATTACGTTTTTTTGCTATAAAGTCATCAAACCTTTCAAATACTGTAAAGGATAGATTAAAAGTAATTGCTGGAAACAAGTGGACTCTGAATGGAGAAATTATTATCACAGCCGAAAAATATCGATCCCAAGCTAGGAATCGTGAATTAGCGAAATCAAAATTAATTAGTCTCATATTAAAGGCTCTTGAAAAACCAGTGCACCGATTGGAAACGAGGCCAAGCAAGGCTGTAAAAGTTCGAAGAAGTAATGAGAAACAAAAAAGAAGTAAAATTAAATCTATGCGTGGTCGAGTTAAAATTGTGTAAATTTAATAATTTAATGATTATCCTTAAGTCTTAATTAACTTTACTTAATGCTTGCATGCTTTTTTGTAAGGATTGTCTAATTAAGTTTAGCTTAATCAATTAGACAATATTTATATGATGGTATCAAATCCTTCAAATACAGGATGACCTATGTATAAATCCTTATTACTGCTAGCACCTCTGTGAGCTTTTCTGAATGCTTCCGATTTAGTCCAGTTCTCAAAATGTAATTTTGATTCCCATTCTGTATGAGATGCATAAAGAGTTGTTCCATCTTTATTTATACCTTTAAGTAAATTAAATTTTTTAAATCCTGGTGTTTTATCTAAATGTGTTTCTCTCGACTTCCAAATTTCTTCAAATAATTCTTCTTTTCCATTTTTAATTAAAAATCTATTCATGGCTATATACATTATATAATCCTCAAATTATTTTAATATTTTTTTAATGACGACTTAACATTTAGTTTAATGTTATATATTTATTATCAGTGTCTAAAAGGCTTTTAATTGAAGTTCCTATTTGGGATGCAAGTGCAAAAGTTTCTGATGTCAAATGTGGTGGTACTAAAAGTAACGCAATGAGGATTGCATCTTCTTTATAGTTGTTTCCCGCTCTTAAAATTAATTGGGCAAAACAACTTTCGTCTGCTCCAACACAACTACAATCTGTTTGATGCCTGACTAAAGTTCGCCTTCCATTATAAAAAATTATTTCACATAAAGATTTAAATGATTGAAAAAACTGAGCCCCTTTTGCATAACCTAAATTTATAACTAACTCTTTTTGTAATTGAGTTCTAGCAATTTCTCCATCACACCATCTCCTTAAAAAAGAAATTATGGTGAACTCTTCTAAGTCTAATAGCTCCATTTTACCTACGGGAGCACCACCCATCTTAAAAATTTTTTCATTTTCTGTATCATCAATTTGATTAATCATCTTTATTTACTTTCTGGGTTTTTTAATTTTTTTAAAATTTCTAATGTTTCTTCATCAAGATGACTAGTTTCATCAAAATAAAAAGGGCTTAATTCAATTATTAATCGCTCATTATTACTAAATCTTTTAACTTGGGGGACTTTAAAAAATGAACTATTTTGTTTTTTAGATCAAACAATAAATAATTTTTTTAAACAGCTTTGAAAAAATTTCATATTCCATCCATTTTCAATTAGCTGTCTTGGTTGGATGGCTATGATTAATCTTACTAATTTACTCAGGTATATTTTTAAATATGTAATCTGTCAATAAATTTTTTATTTATAAAAAGAAAAAACAATTGGGAAAATTGGTTGCAAATTCTGTTTCAAATAAAATTACTCAACAATTTTTAAATATTAAATACAAATAACCTTTTTCAAAAATAAATTTTTTTAATTATCAATTTTACATTTATATCTATCTCAAAAGAGTAAAATTATTTATAAGTATAAATAAGTCTTTTTGTTTAAGATACTGATTGGTTTAATCCTAATAGCCTAAATCTACCTCCTTGATTATTTTTAAAATTTTCTTTTTTTATAATTTCAAGAACAGATAAACTAAGATTTTTTATTTCAATTCCTATTGATACGTCGGGTTTAATTTCGAGAACATATGATAAAATTGCTCTAATAGTTCCTGCATGTGCAATTATTACTATTGGATTTTTATCCTGCAATTTTAAGTTCTCTATAAATAAGCTAGCTCGTTTACATTGATCTAAAAAACTATCGCCATTGGGAGGACTTATTTCAGGACATATGAATGAAAAATTATGTCTTTTTTTATTTTTTTTTATTTCTTTCCAAACTTCTGAAATTTTTTTTCCAGACCAATCTCCAAAATTTTGTTCTACTAATTTTTTTTCAATTATTATCTTTTTTGGACTTGCAAATTTTGATAATGCTTTGGCAGTTTGAGTTGCTCTTTTTAATGGACTTACATACCAAGTACAGCCATGCGGTATATGTAAAGCAAGTTTCTTAATATTTTTTTTATTTATTATGGCAATTGGATCATTTTGAGGTACATACCCTTTGATTTTCTTTACAGGAGCATGTCTGATTAAAAATAATTTTGAAGTTCTCATCAATTTTAAATACTTAAATATATTATTAAACCAAACATAAAAGCTAATTCTGTTAGGAATGCTGTTGCTCCTAATATATCACCTGAAATTCCTCCTAAGTTGCGTTTGGCCATATTTCCAATTTTAAAAATTACTAAAGTTGTTAATGATATTCCAAGAAAAATACCAAATAAGGGGAAAAAAAATACTACAATTACAACCCACAACATACATGCAATTAATAAGGATTTTAATGGAACATATTCAATAATGCTGCCTGTTTTTGCAAAATTAGAGGGATTAAAAAAATTTCTTATAAATAGGATAGATAATTTTCCTGATGCAAAACCGGTAGATAAAATAATTACTAAAGAGTACCCTAAATCTACTAAAGTCATTATTATACCTAAGCGGATTAAAAGTCCTAAAGATAACGCTATCATTCCATAAGTTCCAAGCCTACTGTCATGCATAATTTGATTTATCTTTTCTGGGGTACCCCCAGCACCAAATCCATCGGCCATGTCAGCCAAACCGTCTTCATGAAATGCTCCAGTTATTATAACACTAAAGCCTATTGCAACAGTACAGGATAGAAAAATTGTTAGATTTAGATATATGCATAATTCACCTACAATACCAGAAATAATACCAATTAAAAATCCAACTAATGGGAAAGACCAAGTTGCTCTTGTAAGATCAGGTGGCTTGTCGGAAAAATAGGGCCAATGAATTGGAATTCTTGTAAAAAACATCACAGAGGCAATAAAATCTACAAAATATTTATTATTTAGAAATATTTTCATTGAATATTTTTTTTGATACTTCTGCATTTGAGAAAGTAGACATCCCATTATGGGTTGCCAAAGCAGATTTTATAATTAAAGAGGCTACTGCTGCTCCACTACCTTCACCGAGTCTCATTTTTAAGTCTAGAATTGGCTCTTTATTTAAATTAGAAAGAATTTTTGAATGCCCAGGCTCTGTAGATAAATGTGATATTAAACAATGATCCAATATTTTCTTGTCATAAAGTAGTAGCGCAGATGCAGCAGCTGTACATACAAACCCATCTAAAAGAACAGGAATTGAATTAAGTCTTGCTGCAATGATTGATCCTACAATTCCACATATTTCCCGACCACCATAGCATGAAAGTAGGCTTATTGTATTTAAAAAGTTTCTACCATGTAATTTCAGTGAACTTTTTATAATGGATATTTTATTTTGTAATTGTTTTTTATTTAATCCTGTACCTATGCCAGTCATACTTTCAACAGATTCACCAAAGACGGCACATGAAATAGCAGAAGCGGCAGTAGTATTAGAAATACCCATTTCACCTAATATTAATAAGTCACAATCGGCCGGTACTGATTTAAAGCCGATTTCCATTGCTGAAATTACTTCAGTTTTTTCCATAGCTAATTCTTTTGAAAAATCTTTAGTTGGATTATCTAACTCCATAGGAATTATAGATAATTTTAAACCAGCTATATCACATAATTGATTTATTGCAGCACCTCCATTTTTGAAATTTTTTACCATTTGAGCTGTAACTTCTGGTGGGTAGGCTGAAACAGCATTACTTGCTATTCCATGATTCCCAGCAAAAATTAAACAATGAGCATTATTTATAACTGGTTTAATAATTCTTTGCCATCCGGCCATCCAAGTGGCCAAATCTTCTAATTTTCCAAGACTACCTATTGGTTTTGTTAATTTTTTTTGTAATTCTTTTGCCTTATTATATATAGAATGATCAAACTGAGGAATTTCAGTCATATTTTTAAAAAATTTTTCAATATTACTGTGAGCTTGCATTAATATATGATTATTCAATTTTTAATAAATTTAAACCTCAAATGAAAAGAATATAATTAATTTTTAGAAATTATAATTCCAATAAAGGGATATTAGGTTTTTTTTATTTTTCTAAACACAATTATTTACTAGTAATTTCTAAAAAAACCAAAAATTTGAAAGCAAATGTCCTATCAGTTCCGTAGTTAAACTTTATTATAAATCAAACATAAATATCATATACAATTATCACTAATGAATAATTCAGCCTTTTCAAATATAGTGTTTTTTCTCTCATTTGACATTTTATCTAATGCTCTTACGTGAAGAGCAAGCCTAGGATTTTTTTCATAAAAGGATCTATTTTTTTTCAGAAATCTCCAATAAAGTCCATCAACAACATCACACCATTCTCCTTTTTTATAATTACTCATCCGTAATATGTAACTTGAAGCACAAGTATATGGTTTCGTAGACATAAGGCCACCATCTGAATAAGTCGCCATTCCAAAAACATTTGGTACCATTACCCAATCTGAGGAATCAATATACATTTCCATAAACCATTGATATATAGTTATTGGATTTACCTCACACAAATTCATTATATTACTAATGATCATCAGCCTGGGTATATGGTGTATATACCCATCACTTATAGTCATTTGAATACAATCATCAAGTGGTGTAATACCTGTACTACCATTATACCAACTATTAGTTAATTTATTATGGTGGTTCCAAAAATTTGTTGTTTCTTGTATATCACTTTTTAGTTGATAAATACCTCTAATGAATTCTCTCCAACCAATTACTTGTCTTAAGAAACCCTCTAATGAATTTAATGGAATAGAGAACTTATTTGATATTTCAGTTGTTCTATTAACAACATATTGTGGGGTTAAAAGACCTAAATTTAGTAAGGGACTAATACAACTATGGAATAAGAAATTTGTATTCTCTACTAAAGCATCTTCGTATGTACCAAACTGAGAAATCCTTTCTGAAAGAAAAACTTCAAAATGATTTTCTGCACCAGTTCTAGTGACTGGGAACCAAAAATTTTCTAATTTTCCAGGATGTTCAGAAAAAAATTTTTCAATAATTCGAATAACGTCTTTATGATAACGAGATTTTTGAACATTTTGCATTTTAGGAATAATCAAGTCTTTTGGAATTTTTTTTCTATTTTCTTCGTCAAAAGACCATTTACCTCCTACAGGTTTTTCGTTGATATCTAGTAATACATTCTGTTTTTTTCTAGCAAACTTATAGAAGTCTCCCATACGAAATAATTTTTTCTCTCCAAGGGAATTTTTTAATGTTGTTCTAGTAAACAAAAACATAGGTGAGTTGTGAACTATAAGATTTATTTTAGAATTTTCTAATTCTTGAAATAAAATTTTTTCAAAAGGCTTATCCTCAATTTCAAAAATATTAATAGATAAAGATTTACTTTCATGAAGATATTTTAAGAGAAGTTGTACATAATTTTCTTCTTTTTTCCTACTTTCGAGAGGAAAATAATCAACGATAATACCATGAGATTCTAGCTCATTACAATATTCTCGCATTGCAGTCAAAAATAGATATAATTTTAGTTTATGGTGTTTTTCATAGGTACATAAACCAAAATCTTCAGCCATAAAAACTCTATTACATCCTGCCTCTTTTAGAATACTTGGATCAAAAAGTTGATTACCTAAAATTATAAATAATTTGTTTGCCATTTATAGTTTACCATATTGAAAGAAATACAGGTATTATGTTATTTAATTAATTATTTATTTCTTTTGTTAAAGAACTAAATTCTTGAATTATTTTATGACTTTAAAATTTAAACAAAATTATGAAAAAAATATATTTGATACATGAAAATAAGGAGTGGCTTAAACCACTGGTAAAAGAACTTTTAGACAAGGGTATTCCTTTTGCTGAATGGAATATGGTTGATGAAATAATTAATCTATTTACTCCCCCTCCGGAAGGTATTTTTTTTAATAAAATGAGTGCTTCATCGCATTCTAGAGGTAACAGATATTGCCCAGAATTAACAACAGGTCTCATTTCTTGGTTGGAAGTTCATAAAAGGTTAGTTTTAAATGGAAGTAATGCTCAAAAGTTAGAGCTTTCAAAAATGGTTCAGTATAGTGAATTAAATAAAGTAGGATTGAAGGTCCCAAAAACTATTTGTTCAACCACATTGAAAGGGATTGTAGATGCTGCAAAAATACTAAAATTTCCAATTATAATAAAACATAATAGAGCTGGCATGGGATTAGGTGTGAAACTGTTTCACAATATAAGTGAACTTAAAGATTATATCTATGGGGATCATTTTGAAAACTCAGTTGATGGTATAACTTTAATTCAAAGCTATATTTTCTCACCAGACAGCAGCATAATACGAGTTGAATTTGTAGACAAAAAATTTCTCTATGCAGTTAAAGTAAATACAGAAAATGGTTTTGAATTATGCCCTGCTGATGAATGTAATGTGGATGATTTCAATTTACAAATAAAGGAAAATTTTAGTTCTAAAAGTAAATTAAAATTTAAAATAGTTGAAAATTTTTTGTCATTTTCATTTTCAAATCATATAATAATGAAAATGCAAGAACTTATGCAAAATGTAGGGATTGATATAGCATCTTTTGAATTTATTTTAGATGAAAATAATGATGTATTTGTTTACGATATAAATGTTAATACTAATTATAATTCTAATGCAGAAAAAAACACACCATATTCAGGCACTTTTTCAGTAGCCGATTTTTTAAAAAGAATTTCTTTACAATAAATTGAACAAAAAAATTATATTTCTAAAAGTATTTGATAGATTTCACGGATATTTCTGTTTATGAAAAGAAATATAGACTTTAAGAATTTTTTGAATCAAATAATTGGAGTAAAATTTGCAGAAATTAAGATGGGGCTTAATAGGTGGTGGTGAAGGAAGTCAAATTGGTTTTACACACCGGGCTGCTGCACAACTAGAAGGTAATTTTTATTTCGATTCTGGAGCTTTGGACCTAGATTCTCTAGAAGCAAAAAAATTTGGTAAAAAACTAGGACTTTCTGAAAAAAAATCATATGGTTCTTGGGAAGAAATGCTCGATAAGGAAAAAAAAATTAAGTCTAGTGAGCGTTTAGATTTGGTCACAGTTGCAACACCTAATTCTACTCATTTTGAAATAACAAAATCTTTTTTAAGTGAAGGTTTTAATGTACTCTGTGAAAAACCACTAACTATGACTGTTACAGAAGCTCAAGAATTAGTAAAATTAGCAAAGGCTAAGGGTAAGATTTGTGCTGTAAATTATGGGTACACTGGTTACCCTTTAGTAAGACAAATGCGGTCAATGGTTTTGAATGGTGATTTAGGGGATTTACGTGTTGTTTTTGCTGAGTTTGCCGGGGGTTTTATGGCGGATTCATCTGATTCAGACAACCCAAGAGTTAAATGGAGATTTACCGCTAAGCATTCTGGCATGGCTGCAATTACGATTGATTGTGGAATACATGCACTTAATATGGCCTGTTTTGTTACAAATAAAAAGATAGTAAAAGTTTCTTCTGATTTTTTCTCAGGAATTAAGAGTCGTGAATTGGAGGATGACAATCTTTCTTCATTTAGAATGGAAGACGATGTAGCAGGGAGGTTATGGACAAGTGGTTTAGCAATTGGACGAACCCATGGATTAACTCTACAAGTTTTTGGTTCAAAAGGTGGTCTCTCATGGAAACAAGAGCAGCCTAACCAACTTTTTTGGACACCTTTAAATGAATCCACAAGAATAATAGAAAGAGGTCATTCAAGTTTATACCCTGCGGCACAGAGGCTTAATAAAATTACAATTGGACATCCTGAGGGAATGATTGCTGCGTTTTCAAATATTTATAAAGATCTATTTGATAATATTTATGCTAGAAAATTTGGCAATAATCCCAGTGAACTTTGCAACACTTATCCAACTGTAGAAGATGGGTGTCATTCTTTGGAAATTGTAAAGGCAATGAAGAAATCTATTTCTTTGAATGGAAGTTGGGCAAGAGTATGAAATTAAAAACTTTACTCACAGGAAATTTTCAATGAAGCATATTGCAGTTATGACTAGTGGGGGTGATGCTCCTGGAATGAATGCATGTTTAAGAGCAGTGGTTCGATCTGCCCATAACAATAAGCTTAAAATTTATGGAGTTTTAAATGGATATGAAGGATTAATAGACAATCAGATTAACAAACTAACACCTAGAGAAGTTGGTAATATAATTCAAAAAGGAGGAAGTATTCTAAAAACCTCTAGATCCAAACGTTTTTTACAAGAAAAATTTAGAGCTTTAGCTATTAAAAATTTAACAAAAAAAGATATTAACTCTCTTATAGTAATTGGTGGAGAGGGATCAATTAAAGGTGCCTCAATGATTGCGAAAGAATCAAATCTTAATGTTTTAGGTTTACCTGCTACAATAGACAGAGATCTTCCTCTAGTTGGTCCTACAATTGGATTTGATACCGCCATTAATACTGCTCTTCAAGCAATAGACAGAATAAGAGATACAGCTTCCACTTCTGATACTGTTCATATAGTTGAGGTTATGGGTAGGCACTGTGGTTGGATAAGTTTATATGCAGGAATTAGCGGAGGAGCTGAAGCTGTAATTTTAGAAGAATTTGATACAAATATTAAAAAACTTACAAAACATATTAAAGATCAAAGGACTTCTGGAAAAACTGGTTGTATATTAATTGTTTCTGAGGGTGCTTATAATGCTGAAGGGGGTGATGGGTTAATAAAAGAATTAAATAAGATATCAAATTTTGATTTAAGAATTACTAAATTAGGTCATATCCAAAGAGGTGGGAATCCTAGTGCAGTGGATAGAGTACTAGCAAGTAGATTGGGTGCTAGCGCAGTTGATAACTTGTTACAAGGTAGTAATAAATTTGTTATTGCACAACCTAAGGATAAAATAGAATTGATACATTTTGATAAGTTGGTAGCTAAACATCAATCAGATATGAAAGATTATTATGAACTTATTTTTAAGTTAGCATGATATATATTAGACAGCTTCAAAAAATAAATCTATAAAACTCTGTCTATAAACATATCCGCACCAAATAGAGCAATTATAATTGATGCAGGTATTGCTATTAAAATACGATACCAACTAAATCTGTTAAAAAAAGGGATTAATATTATTAATGGTAATAAAGTTATAATTTGTCCAATTTCAATACCAACATTAAAACTTATGAGATTTAGAAAATAGTCAGTTCCCTCTAATCCTATAAGTTTAAACATGCTAGCAAAACCCAAACCATGAAGTAAACCAAAGCAAAAAATTACTCCGATTCTGCTAAAATTTATGCTTTTTCTAAATAAGTTTTCAACTCCAATCCAAATAATTGATCCTGCAATTATTGCTTCTACAATTACAGGTGAAATAGTCACGTATCCTAAGCCGCCTAATATTAAAGTTATACTATGAGCAATTGTAAAAGTAGTAACTTGAATAAATAAAGGCTTAAGCTTGTATGATAAGAAAAACAATCCAAGTACAAATAGTATATGGTCAAATCCATACGGAATTATATGAAGTATTCCGTTCCAAATGCCAGATATTAATAAGTTTGGGAAATTAGTTTTTTCTCTTATAATTTCTATTTGATTTATTTGATTTCCCGGTTTGATCCATTGTGATTTAGGTTTTTGTGTGTCTATATCAACATTAGAAAAATTTTTAAAAATTAAAGGTCCAAATATTTTTTTTGTACTTAAGGTAATAGGTGCTTCAACAATTTTGTTATCAGTTTTAAAATAGATTTTTGTAAAGCGTACTTTTTCAATATCTTTTTCTTCTAAAACATCAATTTCTACTACTTTTAAATCTAATTTTTTTTCAGATGCCTTGATAAAAATAGAGTTTGTAATTTGATCCTGTGACTGCAAAACTCTTTCTTTTAATATCTCTTTAGATAGCAATCTTAGATCATCATATAATTTTGAATTGGAAGAATTCTTTGTATCTCTGTGGATACTGGCATCTATATTTGCCAAAAATGCTTCTGCATTAAATGTTAAAACCAGATTAATTTGATTTTCAATTTTCTTGAATTCTAGGACAGCTGGTTTTACTTCATGTGCATTTACATAATTAAAAAAATTCAAAAAAATAAATGTAATTAGAGTGATAATTTTTTTATGTATCATTTTTAAAAGTAAAAAAATCAGTCAAACTTACTTTACAAAATTAGATTATATTCTCAATAATAAAAATTGAATGCTATCCAATTAGTAAATTTTTTCAACTTGGATTTATAATTTCTTTAAATTTTAATTTTAAACACTAAAATATTACCAAAAAAATTTCAAATTAAAAATGAAAACAGTATCTGTAGTTATACCTACTTATAATAGAATTAATTTCATCTTCAGGGCTATTGATTCTGTGATAAAACAAACATACCCTATTCATCAAATAATTGTAGTTGATAATAACTCTACAGATAATACCTCCGAAATATTAAAAAATAAATATTCTAAAATTGAAATTTTATTTGAGAAAAAACAAGGAGTAAGCTCTGCAAGAAATAAAGGTATTAAGTATTCAAAAAGTGATTGGATAGCATTACTTGATTCTGATGATTCCTGGGAACCAGAAAAAATTGAGAAACAATTATCTCTTTATGAAAAATCAAAAAAAAAATTAAGAGTCATTCATACTGATGAACTCTGGTATAAAAATAAAGTTTTATTGAATCAGAAAAATCAACACAAAAAATCAGGAGGAGATATTTTTGAAAATTGTGTTAGATTATGTTGTATTTCACCAAGTAGTGCATTGATAAGAAGAGATCTTTTTGATGAAATTGGATATTTTGATGAATCATTTCCTGCTTGCGAGGACTATGATTTTTGGTTACGTGTTACAGCAACAGAAAAAATCCTATTTCTAGATGAACCACTAACTCTAAAATTTGGTGGACACGATGATCAACTTTCAAAAAAATATTGGGGTATGGATAGATTTAGAGTTAAAGCTTTAGAGAAATTAATTTTAAATCACAATTTGAATTATCTGCAAAAAAAAATTGTTCTTAATTCTCTTATTAATAGATTAGAAATAATAACTAATGGAGCTAAAAAGAGAAATAATCTAAAAATAGAATTAATTTTTCAGAAAAAAATTAATGATTGGAATTTGTATAAAATTGGAAATCAATAAACTGAGGCCTTTAAATGAGAAATGGATGCATATGTTGGGTTATAGCTTTAACTTCTGAGGCAAAAACCTTAATTGAAGAGTTAAAAATGCATCCATTAAAAGGTGATACATTATTTCCAGTTTATAAAAATAAAAATGAAGATGAGTGGTTAATTATTACTGGGGTTGGAAAGCTAAATGTAGCTTCAGGTGTTTCATACCTTTATGCTCTTTGCCCTAATGCAAGATCCTCATTTTGGATAAACTTTGGTATAGCTGGAGCAGGAATAAAAGTTGGAAATATTGGAGAAATATTTATTATCAATGAATTAAGAGATGATTTAAATAGAACAATTTATTACCCATTTATTTTGCCACAATTAAAAATAAAAAATGCAATGTTGAAGACATTTAATCAACCACAAAATATTTATGAAAGTTCTTTTCTGTTTGATATGGAAGGCTGGGTTTTTTATAATATAGTTCAGAGAAAAATTACTAGAGAGCTTATTGCTGTCATGAAAATTATTTCAGACAATTCAACTGAAAACATGTCCTCAATAAATAAAGATTTCGTAAAAAAATTAGTTAAAGAAAAAGTTAAAAACTTAATGTCTGTAAGAGATATTGGATATAATTTATCAAGTATTGAAAACGAAAGAACAAAAGAGCCTTATCTATTTATTGATATAACAAAAAATATTCATTTTACCTTTTCGCAAAATAAAAAATTAAAGAAGTTTTTAATAAGGTGGGATGTTCTTTTTCCTAAAAGACCTTTACCTCCTGAAATTAAGGATTTAAATGATGCAAAGTCAATTTTGGATTATTTAGAGTCCTGTCTTGATAGCCATTTACTAAAGTGGGAATGAATTTTGATTAACCAGATTTATATTGAAAATGAAATTAAAAATCATCCTCGAGTTCATGACATATTAAAAAAATTTAAAGGAAAACCACCAATATATATTGATAAATATGCCTCAATTTTTAATAGAAAAAATCAAAATTTTCGCATTCAAAAAAAATATCCGAGTTTAATACTTGCCCAAAAAAAAGCTGGTTATGTTTTAAAAGCACCAGAAGATTTTGGAATTGGAAATTCTTATAATTTTTATTTCTCTCATATGTATAATTGCCTTTATGATTGTGAGTACTGTTTTCTTCAAGGAATGTACTCTTCAGCTGATTATATCCTGTTTGTTAATTTTGAAGATTTTGAAGAAGGAATAAAAGATAAAATTAGTTTTCTTAAAAATGAGAAAGTTACTTTTTTTTCTGGTTACGACTGTGACTCTTTAGCATTTGAAAAAATTTCAGGATTTGTAAGATATTTTTTACCTATCTTTAAAAAATTTCCAAATGTGGATATTGAATTAAGAACAAAAAGTATTCAAATGGATCCGTTGATTTCAATGGCACCAATTTCAAATTGCATAGTTGCTTTTAGCTTGATGCCAACTGAAATGGCAAAAAAAATAGATCATAAAGCTCCATCAATTGAGAAAAGAATAAATATGATTTCTAAATTAGCTTCAATGGGTTGGAAAATAGGGCTTAGATTTGATCCTTTAATCTATGGTGAAAATTGGAAAAATCTTTATATCAATTTGTTTGATAATGTTTTTAAAAACATCGATAAAAAAGTCATACATTCTATTACGCTTGGTCCTCTTAGATTTCCTAAAGCTATGTTTAAAAAAATTAAAAGTATGAATCCAAGATCAAAACTTTTGTCAGATTCTCTAACTCTTAGGGGGAATAAAATTTCATATTCAAATGATATTGAATTAGAAATGCAAAGTTTCTGTATTGAATTATTAAAACAATATAGTCCAGAAACATTATTTTTTAGTTGCAAAGGTAACTTTTAAAATCAAATTATTTAACATGATTAATATAAAAAAAATTATAGTTACAGGTAGCTCTAGCGGCATAGGAAACTCAATTACAAAAGCACTTATTAAAAACAAAATCAAAGTAATTGGAATTTCAAGAAATAATAATAAAAATTTAATTAAATCCAAATATTTTCAATTTTCAGAAATTGATCTTTCTGACTTAAAAAATATCCCAATGAAAATTGAAAAAATTCTTGATCAGAATGAAGATATAGAAGGTCTCATATCTTGTGCTGGTGTCGGTTATTTTGGGAACATAGAAAATTTTTCAGTTGATAAAATTTTAAGTTCCATAAACACTAATTTACTATCTCATGTTATTTTAACTAAATATTTAGTTCCTTTCTTAAAAAAGAAAAATAAAGGTAAATTAATATATATAGGCTCTGAATCTTCATTGAATGGCGGAAAAAAAGGGAGTCTATATTCAGCTGCAAAATTTGGATTAAGAGGGTTTACCCAAAGTATTAGAGGTGAAGTAGCTAGTAGGAATATAACCGTTACTCTTATAAATCCAGGAATGGTAAAAACTAATTTTTTTAATAATTTAGATTTTCAACCAGGTTCAAACAAAAAAAATTCTATAATAGTATACGACGTTGCAAAAATAGTTATGAGTATTTTGGAAATGGATTTTAACACGAGTGTCGATGAAATAGTCATGAATCCTATTATCAAAAGTGTTATTAAAAAATAAATTAAATTGTTGTTTATTTTTATTTAAAATTAGCTTAGTTTTTAAAGCTTATGTATTAATTTTTTTTAGATGATAATTTGGGGGATGAAGATGTTCAAAATTATAAACTTAGTCTTATCAATAGTATTATTATTTACTTCATCAGCATTTGCTGATGGTCATAAATTGAAGGTTGGTATGATCACAACATTATCAGGTGGTGGATCTGGACTTGGTATAGATGTGAGAGATGGTTTTATGCTTGCTGTTAGGAGTAGTAAGGATATAGAGGTGGTAATAGAGGATGACCAGCGTAAACCTGACATAGCAGTTCAGCTTGCTGATAAAATGATACAATCTGAAAAAGTTGATGTCTTAACTGGGATTATTTGGTCTAATTTAGCAATGGCAGTTGTTCCAGCAGCTGTAAATCAGGGTAAGTTTTATCTCTCTCCCAATGCAGGACCATCTGCGCTAGCAGGTAAGGGGTGCCATGAAAATTATTTTAATGTAGCTTGGCAAAATGATAATCTCCATGAAGCTGCAGGCGGACATGCAAATTCAACTGGTTTTAAAAATACATTCATTTTAGCTCCAAATTATCCGGCAGGTAAAGATGCATTGACTGGTTTTAAAAGATATTTCAAAGGAAATCTTGCAGGTGAAATTTATACAAAATTAGGTCAAACAGATTACGCTGTTGAAATTGCACAAATTAGGGCATCAAACGCTGATAGTGTTTTCTTTTTTCTTCCAGGTGGTATGGGTATAGGTTTTATGAAACAATATGCACAGTCCGGTATTGAAATACCAGTAGTAGGTCCAGCTTTTTCCTTTGATCAGGGTATTTTGAAGGCAGTCGGTGATGCTGCATTAGGAGTTAAGAATACTTCTCAATGGTCCAAGGATTTGGATAATAAAGCAAACAAAAAATTTGTTTCTGATTTTCAAAATGAATATGGAAGGCTTCCATCTTTATATGCTTCGCAAGGATATGATACGGGTAGGCTTTTAATATCTGCAATGGCCAAAGCTAGTGTAAATGATATGGAGGCTTTTCGAGATGCGCTTAGATCAGCTGATTTTGATTCAACAAGAGGTCAATTTCGTTTTTCAAGTAATCATCATCCTATTCAAAATATTTATGTAAGAGAAGTGATAAAAGAAGGGGATACTTTAACAAATAAAATTGTATCTGTTGGTTTAAAAGATCACTCAAATGCCTATGTCGATCAGTGTTCAATGTAACCTAGCGGTTTATCAACAAGATATTGTATTTTGAATTTTAATTAAAATGACTGCTGAGTTGTTAATTGAACAATTTCTGAATGGATTACAATTTGGCTTCATGCTGTTTTTAATGTCAGCAGGATTAACACTAATTTTTGGAGTTATGGGCCTTATAAATTTGGCCCATGGTTCTTTATATATGATTGGAGCCTTTTCTGCAGCAGCAACCTTTGCTTTTTTTAATTCTTTCTGGCTTAGTTTATTAGCCTCATTTTCTTGTGCAGCTATTGTGGGTATCATAGTTGAAAAAACCATAATAAGGAAACTTTATAACAGAGATCACCTAGACCAAGTTTTAGTGACTTTTGCTCTCATTTTATTTTTTTCTGAATTGGTAAGATGGATTTTTGGAGCATTTCCTTTATATCTTGACGTACCAGAACTTCTAAACGGCTCTATAGAAATATTTAGTGGAATTTATTACTCTAAATACCGTCTTTTTATTATTTTTGTTGGGTTGATAATTGCTATTTTTTTATTTTTCCTTATAGGAAAAACTAATTTAGGTATTCAAATTAGAGCTGGGCAACATGACCGTGAAATGATTTCTGCTTTAGGAGTAGATATTTCTAAGTTATACACATTACTTTTTGGGGTTGGGGCGGCATTAGCTGGTCTTGCAGGTGCATTAATAGGAACAATTCAATCCGTTGAAGTTGGTATGGGAGAACCTATCCTTATACTTGCTTTTGTTATTATAGTGATTGGCGGAATAGGATCAATTAAAGGTGCTTTTATTGCTTCATTATTAGTTGGTGTAGTAGATACTTTAGGAAGATTTTTA
Source organism: uncultured Alphaproteobacteria bacterium (assembly GCA_902541695.1). GTDB lineage: Bacteria > Pseudomonadota > Alphaproteobacteria > Rhodobacterales > Rhodobacteraceae > CACIIZ01. The sequence goes on from CACBRT010000001.1 coordinate 83,957, forward strand.
ATTCCTTGGGTTCTTCAGACTGTTACTAATCCTTCAGACGCTATGTCTATAGGATCTGCAATTGGATCAATGCTGATTTATATCTTAATGGCTATTATTTTAATTTTAAAGCCTACTGGATTGTATGGAAAACAACTTTCATGATTTCAGAAAAAAAAATAAGTTATATTTCATTAATCGGTATTTTTTTTATAGCTATATTTTCAGAATATTTTGATGAACCCTATTTAATTACTTTACTTTCAAGAATTATAATTTTTTCAATTGCTGCAATAGGTTTGAATCTTGTATTGGGTTTTGGAAATTTGGTTTCTTTTGGGCATGCTGCATTTTTTGGTCTTGGAGGATATGTATCAGGTATTTTAGCCATTCATGCTTTTAATTCTGAATTATTGATTTCGTGGCCTTTCTTATTTAGTGGGAGTAATAATTCAATAATTATTTGGTTATTTACGATCCTTTTTTGCTCACTATTGGCTTTATTAGTTGGAGCGTTCTCTTTAAGAACATCAGGAGTTTATTTTATTATGATAACTTTAGCATTTGCACAAATGCTATATTATTTTGCAATAAGTTGGCCGTCTTATGGTGGAGAGGATGGATTTTCTATTTATGTTCGTTCAACACTGTTTGGTATAAATACTATGAAGGGATTAAATTTCTTTTTTATTTGTTTTTTTTGGTTATTAATTATTTTGTTTATTACTGGCAAAGTTGTTAATTCACCATTTGGTTTGGCTTTAAGAGCTACTAGGTTAAATTTAACAAGAGTAAAGTCTGTAGGAATAAACCCTTTTAGAATACAATTGATGGCTTTTGTTTTGTCAGGAGCTATAACTGGTATCGCAGGATCTCTTTATGTAGATTTAAATCGTTTTGTGAGTCCTTCTTTATTAAGTTGGCAAATGTCGGGAGAATTTATTGTATTCATATTAATTGGTGGGTTGGGGCGCATTTATGGCCCTTTAATTGGAGCAGCTTTTTTTGTTGCCTTTGAACAATTTTTTGGATCTTACACAGAGCATTGGCAAATATTTCTGGGTATTATAATCATATCAACAGTCTTATTTGCCAAAGGTGGAATTATAGGCTTTATTTTGGAATATAAAAAAAATGAATAAAATTTTAAAAATAGTAAATTTAAAAAAGAATTTTGGAGCCATTACTGCCAGCAATGATATTAACTTTTGTCTTGAAACAGGTGAAATTCATGCTCTTATTGGACCAAATGGTGCTGGAAAATCTACCCTTATCAAGCAAATTATGGGAGAAATTAAGCAAGACTCTGGGGAGATAGTATTAAGTGGAATTAATATTTCTAATTTTAAAACTGAAGATAGAATACATTTAGGCTTTGCAAGATCATTTCAAATCACTGATGTAATTTTAGATTTCACAATTTTACAAAATGTACTACTAGCTAAAATTGGAAAACAAAAGAAATATTATAATTTTTATTCTAGTATAGAGTCTAGCGAATTCTCATCTGAAGAAATAAAGTCAATTCTCTTAAAAATTGATCTATGGGATAAGAAAGAAACACCTGCCTCTTTATTAAGTCATGGGGAAAGAAGACAACTTGAAATAGGAATTGCTTTAGCTTTAGACCCTCAATTAATTTTGCTAGATGAACCAATGGCAGGATTAAGTCTTGATAAGATTGAAAAGATGAAGTTTATTTTTAATCAAATTAAAAATGAAGTTCCAATCTTACTTATAGAACATAATATGGATGTTGTTTTTTCTATTGCTAATCGAATTTCAGTATTAGTAAATGGGAAAATTATAGCTTCAGGCACCTCATCAGAAATTAAAACAAATTTGGATGTCAGAAAAGCTTACTTAGGAACAGCTTGATGAATAAATCACTCATTTTAAAGTTAGATAACATTTATTCCTCTTATGGTAATGTACAAGTTTTAAATGGTGTAAATTTACAAATCAGAAAAGGTGAAATTGTATCTTTATTGGGAAGAAATGGTATGGGTAAATCTACAACCATCAAATCAATTTGTGGAATTTTAAAACCTCATTTTGGAAGGATTGAATTTAATAATGTCAAAATAACTGGTATGGAATCATACAAAATTGCAAGATTGGGTGTAGGATTAGTTCCAGAAGGTAGAAGAATTTTTGCAAATTTAACAGTTAAAGAAAATTTAATTGGTTCTTCAATTAAGGGTTATTGGGATTTAGACAAAATAATTACTTTATTTCCAATTTTTGAAGAAAGACTTTCTCAATTGTCTTCTAATTTATCTGGTGGTGAGCAACAAATGTTAGCTATAGGAAGAGCTCTTATGACTAATCCTTCATTACTTATATTGGATGAGGCTACCGAAGGTTTATCACCAGTTATTTCACAAAAGATTTGGAATGTTTTAAAAAAGGTTAGTAATGAAGGAATTTCAATTCTTATTATAGATAAAATTAGTCAAGAACTAAAAAACGTTTCTAATCATAGCTATATTTTGGAAAGAGGAAAAAGTGTGTGGAGTGGAAAATTATCAGAAATATCTATTGATGATAGTAAGCTCTTTTTGGGAGTTTAAAAAAATTTAAATAATATTCAAATAGAGCGGAGCGAATAGATTAAGATAATCAAAAAAAAAATAGGTCCTTCCCCATTCATTTCTATAGAAATTCGAGGTAAAGGTAGCCCAGTTGTTTTTCTTCATGGAATTGGTGGAAATAAAAGGAATTGGGATGATAACTTAGAACATTTCGCTCATAAATTTCAATTAATTACATGGGATACTAGAGGATATGGTGATAGCGAAGATTATTATGGTTCTTTTAACTTTGAAGATGTCGTAGAAGATTTGAGTAAAGTTTTACTAGATCTGAAAATAGAAACAATAAATCTAGTTGGGTTATCTATGGGAGCTAGAATAGCGTGTTGGTTTTATGAAAAATATCCAGATAAGGTAAAGACTTTAGTATTGTGTGATACAAATCTCGGAAGTAGAGGGTTTTCCAAAAAAGAAAAGGAAGAATTTGTTTCTTTAAGGACCAAGCCCTTTGAGCAAGGGATGAGAATTGAGCAGTTTTCTCCAATGATTGCAAAATCTCTTATCGGAGATTCTAATAACAAAAATGTATTAAATAAATTAACTTCATCCTTAAATCTTATAAGAAAAGATAGTTATATTAAAACAGTAAAGTCATTTATTTCAGAAGATTGGCTTAATAATTTTTCAAATATTGAAGTTCCTTGTCTTGTTATGGTAGGAGAGTTAGACAATCTAACGCCACCTTCAGTAGCTAAAGAAATAGACGCTTTAATTCCTAATTCACAATTAAAAATCGTTGAGGGAGCAGGTCATTTAATTAATATTGAAAAACCAAAGATTTTTAATGAATATGTCTTAAAATTTCTCTGCAAATTTAATTAAAAAGAATTCAAATAAGATTTAAACTAGCTTTTAAATAGAAGCAATTTATTGATAGGAAAAGCGGTGATTATCACCGCTTTTCCAAAGTTTTAAGCAAACCACCAACGTTCTGTAATTTTACATCCATCAAGATGCCAGTTACCAGCAACTTTTTCTGGGTGAGCAAGTCTTTTATTATGAGCTGAAAGATTTTGTCCGTAAGACCAGGTAATATAACCACCATCCTCATTCATAAGTTTCTGACATTCAAAATACATTTCATGTCTTTTCTTATCATCAAGCTCACCTTTAGCTGCAACCATTAATTCATTAAATCTGTCCGCAGAAGGTGTACCTTTCCAAGCCATATCATTCCATTCAGATGCAGCTATACAGCATGTAGAAAACATCCAGTCCGGAGTAGGTCTTCCACTCCAATAAGAAGTACACATACCAATCCCTGGCTTATTCCATATATTTGACCAGTATCCATCATTTGGCTCTTTCTTTACTTCTAAATTGATACCGCACTCCTTTGCGGATGCTTGAAGTAATAAAGCTACATCAACAGATCCATCCAATGATGCACCAGATGCGTGACAAGTAATAGGAGTATCACCTAAACCAGTTTTACCCCAATGAAACTTTGCTTTATCAGCATCAAATTCTCTTTGGGCAAGGTCTGTGTTAAAATATTTTTGCGTTGGAGATATTGAGTGGTCATTACCAATCTGTCCATATCCAAGGAGTACTTTATCTACCATCTCCTGTCTTCTTGCTGCAAATTTAAGCGCTAATCTAACATCATTATTCTCAAATGGAGGTGTATCTAACCTCATAGCAAAAACCCTGTGCATGGTACCAGTTACTGCTAAAAGCTCTAGTTTTTGATTTCTAGATAACAAGCCTGCTGTTGGAGCTGATACGTCATCTATACAATCAACTTGATCAGTTACCAATGCTTGCTGTCTTGCAGTTGCATCTCCAACGATAGTAGTTTCTACTGCATCAAAATGGGCAGCACCAGTTTTCCAATAATTAGGGTTTCTTTCAAAAGACGCACTTACCCCAGGATTATATTCTTTTAAAACGTACCCAGCTGTTCCAATTCCTGCTGTTGGGTTTACCAATTTACCATCAGATCCTCCAATTTGAATTGGAGCATGATAATCACTTAGCATAACTGGAAAGTCTGAATTAGATCCTTGGAGTTCAATTACTAAGTAATCTCCATCTTGCCTAACATCAGCTATTTCTGATAGTTGACCTTTAATAGATGACTTACTATCTTCGCCTCTATGATAATTTATTGAACATGCTAAATCATTCACATCCAATGATTTTCCATTATGCCATTCTACACCTTTTCTTACTTTAAAACGCCAGGTTTTAGCATCATCTGACTCTACACTTTCTGCAAGTTCAGGTATTACTGAACCGTCTGCACCTAATTCCACTAAGTTATTATAAATTGCATAACCATGTACTAATTCTGAGGTAGCTCCAGTAGATACTGACATATCTAATATATCAGTTGTTGTTCCAGAACTCATTGCTAAACGCAGAGTTCCACCTTTTTTAGGTGTTGCTGCTAATATTGATGACGACATACTAGTGGCTGCAGTGATAGTTGCACCTAAAGCTACTGCTCCTTGTATAAAGTCACGTCTGCCTATTTTTCCAGAAGAAAATAAACCTTTTAACTTGTCAATCGAATACACTTTAATCTCCCTATCAAATAAATTAATATCTAAATCTTAAACAATACGTCCTAATTTTCAATAATAAATATCAATTTTAAGTTAAATTTAATTTAATTTTATTTTTAGATAATGAAAAATGATTATTTTTATCATTTCAAATAAAGATACAAAAACCTTATTATTTAAATGAATCTATTTTTCTAAGACTTTATTTAGCCAGGTAGGGTCCATTTCAGGTACAGAAGAAAGTAAGAGTTTTGTATATTCAGGATGTGGTGGGTTAAAGATATCTTTTTTGGATCCTTGTTCAACTACTAAACCTTGATGCATAACTACAACTTCATCGGCTATTGCTTTAACTGTAGCTATGTCGTGCGTTATAAATATATATGATATTTTTAATTCATGTTGTAATCTAAGAAGAAGTTTCAATATTCCCTCTTGTACAATCTGATCTAATGCTGAAGTGACCTCATCGCATATAATTAAGTCAGGTTCAGCTGCTAAAGCTCTAGCTATGCAGATTCTTTGTTTTTGACCACCAGATAATTCCTCTGGCAGTCGATCAACAAAACTTTCGTCCAATTCAATCATGTCAAGTAGTTCTAATACTTTATCCGTATTTTTTTCTTTATTAATTCCATGATAAAAACTAAGAGGTCTTCCAATTATTTCTCTAACAGTATGTCTAGGATTCATCGAAGTATCAGGTGATTGATAAATCATCTGGATTTTTCTTAAATCTTCCTTACTACGATCAGATAATTTCATTGGTAAAGTTCTGTCTTGAAAAATTACTTTTCCTTGTGTTGGTGGAAGTAAACCTGTTATTGTTCTTGCAGTTGTAGATTTACCTGAACCTGACTCACCTACAATTGCTACCGTTCTTCCTGTTGGAAAATTTATATTTATGTCTTGAAGGACTTTTGGTCCTGATCCATAAGATGCGCTTATATTTTCAATTCTTAAGATTATTTCCTTACTTTTTTGTTCTTTCTTTTTAATGGATCTAACTGCCCATAACGATTTAGTATACTCTTCTTTTGGTGATTTTAGCATCTGAGAAGTTTTTGCTACCTCAATAGTATCACCATATCTAAGCACTTGAATTCTATCGGCCATTTGTGCAACCACTGCAAGGTCATGGGTTATATATATTGCTGCAGTTTGATGTTCTTTGACTATTGAACGAATTGTAGCTAAGACGTTTACCTGGGTTGTGACATCTAGGGCAGTAGTAGGTTCGTCAAATATTATAAGATCAGGTTTAGATGACATAGCCATTGCTGTCATTGTCCTTTGTAACTGACCGCCAGATACTTGATGTGGATATCTCTCTCCAATTTCATCTGGATTTGGAAGTTGCATTTCTTTATAAAGTTGAACAGCATCCTTTAGCAGTATTTCTTTTGTTTCAAGTTTGTGACTTAATGATGATTCAATTGTTTGGTTTATTAATTTATGCGCAGGATTAAATGCTGCAGCTGCAGATTGTGCAACATAGGACAACTTTGTTCCCCATAGTTGCTGTTTCTTTTTATCACTAAGTTTAGTAAGATCTTGTCCGTTAAAATTTATTGATCCACTCGTAAACCTACAACCTGTTCTTACAAAACCCATTGCAGCTAATCCAAGAGTTGATTTGCCAGCCCCAGACTCTCCAATTAAGCCTAAAACTTCTCCTCTATATAACTGTAAATTTACTCCCTTAATAATAGGATGCCAGATTTCGTCACTAAAACCTTCAATAGATATATTTTGTATATCAAGTAATAAATCCTTTTTTTTATGTTTACTTGATTTCATCTTTTAGACCACTTGTAAGATATAAAAACCAATCAACTACAAAATTTACGCCTATTGTCAGTATTCCTATAGCTGCTGCAGGTAATATTGGTGTGAGAGCTGCTGTGATGTCATATGCTGCAAATTGAATTAATTCTGCAGTCTCTCTAACCATAGAGCCCCAATCAGCTGTTGGAGGTTGGATACCCACTCCAAGAAAAGAAAGAGATGCAATCATTAAAAAAACATAACAGAACCTTAACCCAAATTCCGCAACTAAAGGTGGTAGAATATTTGGTAAGATTTCTTTGCTCATTATCCAACCTATTTTCTCGCCTCTTAATTTTGCAGCTTCGACATATTCCATTACAACTATATTCATTCCAACTGCTCTAGATAATCTAAATACTCTGGTCGAGTCTAGCACTGCAATTATAAGAATAAGATTAAGTGCTGTTGAACCAAAAATTGATAAAAGCATAAGGGCAAAAATTAAACTTGGTATAGCCATTAAAATATCAACAAATCTGGCTAGTATTTGGTCTACCCAACCACTTAAAATTGCTGACAACAATCCTAAGCCAACTCCAATTAAAAATGCTAGAAAAGTTGTAATAAGTGCGATTCCCATTGTATTTCTTGCTCCATATACTAGTCGACTAAATATATCTCTACCTAACCGATCTGTTCCAAAGATATGAACACTATCCCAAGGAGCGTATGGAACTTTAAAAATTTGAGCTTCTCCATATGGTGCCAAAAATGGTGCAAAGATAGCCACAAAAAAATAAAATGTTACTATAATCATTCCTATCCAAGCAGTAATTGGAGCTTTTTTTAAATTAATAATAGCTTTTTCAAAAAATGAACGTTTTACGTAAAGATTTGAGACTTCAGCTTTAGCTGAATATTGAATAGTTGTTTTTGTCATTTTGGATATAGTAATCTAGGATTTGTGATTATAGAAATTACATCAGCTATGAGATTTAATAGAATGTAAGTAACGGCAAAAACCAAAGCACATCCTTGAACTACTGGTATATCTCTTTTAATGACAGAATCTACCATTAATTGTCCAACACCAGGATAAACGAATACAACTTCTACTACTACAACGCCAACAATTAAATATGCTAGATTAAAAGCAATAATATTAGCTATGGGGGCCCAGGCATTTGGCAGAGCATGCTTAATGATGACTTGAGTTTTAGAAATACCTTTTAATCGAGCCATCTCAATATATGGACTTGAAAGAAGATTAATAATCGAAGCTCTTGTCATACGCATCATATGGGCAACAGTTACTAAAGTCAGTGTTAATGCTGGCAAAACTGAAAGATAGATCCGTTCAAAAAAAGGTGTTGAAGAAGTTACATTAGATAGTGATGGAAAGAATTGGTTTATAGAAGCAAGATAAATTATCAATATGTAAGCTACAAAAAACTCAGGCATAGATATCGTTGTTAATGCAGATGCATTGACTGTTCTGTCGTATATAGAATTTCTGTAAAGTGCAGCTGTAATTCCTAACAGCAGAGATAATGGAATAGCAATTATTGCGGTCATTGCAGCAAGAAAAAAAGTATTAAATAAACGTGGTTTCAAAAGGCTAGAAACTGATCTTGCAGTACTTTGCTGAGGTTGGTTGGCATATGTTGCATTTCTTCCAGAAAAAGTACTACCTAAATCTCCTTGTATTGCTGATGTTAACCAATTCACATATCTAATATGATAGGGTTTATCCAACCCTAATTCTTTTCTAAATATCTTAACACTTTCTTCAGTTCTGGTTTGTCCTAAAACCGATTCCACAAAATCACCGGGTAATAAATTTACTGAGCTAAAAATTATAAGAGTCACAAAAAAAAGGGATATTATTCCAAGTCCAATTCTTTTTAATAATGTTGATATTATTGGATGCAAGTTACTCATAACCCTTTTTTTTTTTAAATATTACTCATATCAATTTTATTTTAAAGAGTAAAATTACTTTATCTGCTCCACATCACCACCAGATTTAACCCATTCTGAAAATCCACCAGATAAATTACTCACTTTGCTAACTCCCATTATAGAGGCTGTTTGTGTTCCTAATGCAGATCTAAAACCACTAGCACAGTAAAAAATAAAATTCTTTTCTTGAGAAAATATTTCCTTATGGTATGGGCTTTTGCTGTCTATAAAAAATTCTAACATACCTCTTGGACAAGATATGGCTCCTGGTATTTTTCCAGATTTTAATAGTTCAGATTTGTCTCTTAAATCGATAAATATAAATTCACTATTACCTACTAAATCCATGGCTTTGTTTGGATTAACAGATTGGATAGAAGAATTTGCTTCCTTAAGCAGCTCTTTTAAAGTTTTTTTCCCATTGTCACTCATTTTCTTCAGATATTGCTAGTGTTCTATACATCTCTCGAAGAACGGGCTTTTCAATTAATTTTCCGTCCACCATTACAAGACCTGTATTAGCTTCTTCGAATATTTTAGTAATCTTTTTGGCTTTGGCTATTTTTTCTTCAGAAGGAGTAAAAACTTTATTTAAATCGTTTACTTGTTTTGGGTGAATCGATCCTTTTCCAGAAAATCCTAAGTCTCTTGCTAGAATTGCTTGTTCTATATTTCCTTTGGGGTCTTCTAAATCCATAAAAGGTCCGTCTATTGCATCTAACCCTGCACCTGCAGCCGCATGTACAACTCTTGACCTAGCATAAAGAAGTTGATCCCAAGACAATTTACATCTTAATTCAGCGGACATATCTATAAGACCAAAAAAAAGTGTAGATACTCTTTCACTGCTTTTTGCAATGTCATAGGCTTTTTCAAGACCTGAATTTGTTTCAATAATTGGATGAAGTTCGCAATCATGACCCCTTTCATTTAAAAGATCATCTATTATTTTTACCTCTTCCGCATCATTAACTTTTGGTAGCATTATCGCCGGTGGTGGGAAATCAGTGGATATTATTGCTCTTATGTCATCTAATCCGAAAAGGGATCTTATAGAATTTATTCTTAGAATTACTTCAATATTTTCCGGAATGGTTTGGTTTTGAAAAATACTTAATGCTTTTTCTCTAGCTTCTTTTTTATCTTTAGGAGCGATACCATCTTCAAGCTCAATACATACCATATCAACACCCGATTTAACCGCTTTAGGAAACATTTCAGGCCTTAGACCTGGAGTAAAAATGAAACTTCTTCTAGGTCTTAATTTTTTTTTTAAATCCATGGGAGTATTCTCATTTTGTATTTAAAATATTTTTCACTTTAATTTTTAATTAAAATAATACAACAACAATATTAATTTTTTGAATAGAATAAACAAGATTGTTATTTAGAGAAATTTTTATTTTTATATCAATTTCCTATTTTTTTTATTGGAACTTTAAGATAAGTAGTTCCATTGTTTTCTTCAGGAGGAAGGTTTCCAGCACGCATATTTACCTGAATAGAAGGTATCATTAATTCTGGAGCAGGTAATGTTTGGTCTCTTTCAGTTCTTAGTTTTACAAAATTTTGTTCTGAAACATTATTTCCGATATGTATATTATTATTCTTTTGATCGAGGACTGTTGTTTCCCAAGCAGGATCCCTGTTATTTGGCATATAATCGTGACATACAAATAGTCGAGTTTTATCTGGTAAGGTTAAAATTCTCTGTATTGATTTATATAGTTGTTCTGCACTGCCACCTGGAAAATCCGCTCTAGCAGTTCCTCCATCAGGCATAAATAAAGTATCACCAACAAAAACTGCATCTCCTATTAAATGTGCCATACAAGCAGGTGTGTGACCAGGTGTTGCAATTGTTCTAGATGCAATATTTCCCAATTTGTATTCATCATTATCAGAAAGTAATTTATCAAACTGGCTACCATCTAGTTCAAATTCAGTACCTGCATTATAAATTTTTCCAAATAATTTCTGTACCTTTATAATTTCTTTTGAAATACATAATTTTCCGCCAAGTTTTTTTTGAATGTAAGGGGCTGCAGAAAGATGATCTGCATGAACGTGAGTTTCTATTAACCATTCAACATCAAGTTTATTATCATTTACAAAATCAATAACTGTGTCTGCATGTTCAAAAAAAATAGAGCCTGTCGAATAATCAAAATCTAGAACAGTATCTAATATTGCGCATAAATTTGTTGTACTATCAATGACTACATAGCTAATAGTACCAGATTGTTTATGAAAAAAACCTTTTACTATCGGAATTAAATTGGTTTCTAAATTATTCATTAAAGAATCCTTTGATTAATAATACTATTAAGAGGGATATAATTTAAATATAAAATTATTTTAATTAAAATCTACTATTAAATACATTAAAACGTTGGGTCAATTTACTCTTGCTATTTTTAAATTGCTCTTTTAATAAAATTAAAAGGACTTACGTATGTTTGATAGATCAATTAAAATTGCACCTTCAATACTTTCTGCAGATTTTGCAAATTTTGGTAAAGAGTGTGAAGCAATTGAAAAGCAAGGATGTGACTGGGTACATGTAGATGTAATGGATGGCCACTTTGTTCCTAATATCACTTTTGGTCCAGCTATGTGTAAAGCGATACGTCCTCATATAAAAACTGTGATGGATGTTCATTTAATGATTTCTCCTGTGAATAGCTATATAGAAGATTTTGTTAATTCAGGAGCTGATATAATTACAGCCCATGTTGAGGCAACTCCTCATATTCATAGAACAATCCAGTTAATTAAAAGTTATGGAATAAAAGCAGGTGTTGCGCTTAATCCATCCACTCCAGTAGAAAATATTGAGTATGTTTTGGATATTATTGATTTAGTTTGTGTTATGACAGTTAATCCAGGTTTTGGGGGTCAAAAATTTATAAATAGCCAGGTAGAGAAAGTTTCTAAGTTGAGATCAATGATTGGAGAATTGCCTATACACATAGAAATAGATGGGGGAATTACTCCGACAACTGCTCCTCTTGTTGCAAAAGCAGGGGCGGATGTATTGGTTGCTGGTTCTGGAGTATTTTCTGGTGGTTCGGTTAATAATCCTGCTAATTATGGTGTAAATATAAATTCTATTCGATCGGCTGCAGAACAATCTTTGAAGTAATTTTTGAAAGGAATAAAAATGGCTGCGATACCTCCAGTTTGTGACTTTGATTGGCTAGCGCCTGAATTTAATTTAATTGGAGTAGACCAAAAAAAATATAATTTAGATTCTGTAAAAGGAAAAAATGGTACATTAATAATGTTTATATGCAATCATTGCCCATATGTTCTTGCGGTATTAGACAGAATTATTCGAGATAGTAAAGATTTAATAGATCATGGAATTGGAGTTGCCGCCATTTCATCAAATGATGTAGAAACTTATCCTGAAGATAGTTTTGAAAATATGATAAAATTATCAAATAAAAATAATTTTCCATTCCCTTATCTTTTTGATGAAGATCAATCAATAGCGAAAAAATATGATGCCATTTGCACTCCAGACTTTTTTGGATTTAACTCTACTCTTGGCTTACAGTACAGAGGTAGATTAGATGCTTCTAGAAAAGAGGCTGGACCCACAGATCTTAGAAGAGATCTTTTTGAAGCTATGTCTTTAGTTGCCAAAACAGGTAAAGGACCAGAGGATCAAATTTCTTCAATGGGATGTTCTATAAAGTGGAAAAGTTAATATTAATACATTCAATCAAAAAAATTATTGACCTACTTATTTTAATATAGCTAGATAAGATTATGGTTTGATTCTTTTAATAAGGAATTGATTAAAAGGGAATATGGTTAAAAACCATAGCTGCCCCCGCAACTGTAAGTGGGTAGAATTAGTCCATAGTGCCACTGAATAAATTGGGAAGGCGGACTACATTCACTGATCCATGAGCCAGGAGACCTGCCATAATTTTCACCTACCTTAAGTACGGGGCGTACTTAATGGGCGGTTATCCGTAAAGGTGATCTTACCTTTGCGGTAGTTGAATCTTCCGCAAAAAATTGGCTTTTAAAAGTCATTAAAAAGTGGAGGAAAAATGTCATTTTCAAATAAATTATTTATCTTTTTGTTCATCATATTATCTACAACTAAAATTGTAGCTCAGGATTTTGTTTTGGATCAAATTACGGTTTCAGCAAATAGAGTTTTTACTCCGGTAAATGAAACTGGTGCAATTGTAGATGTAATTGATGAGGAAATCATTCAAAACAAAAAAGCAACTTTTCTAACTCAATTATTATCTACCACACCTGGTATTTTTGTATCACAGAATGGTCCGGTTGGTTCTACTACTGAAATTAAAATCAGAGGATATGGGTCAAAATATATCAAGGTATATTATGATGGAATTGATATAGCTGATGTAACCGGAGTTGAAGTCAAACCTTATATTGTCGGGATACCAAGTAATAATTTAAAAAAGATTGAGATTTTACAAGGAAGTCAATCAGCCCTATATGGATCAGAGGCAGTAGGAGGTGTTTTATTTTTGGAAACAAAAGATCTTACTGAAAAAAACAAAAGTTCTATAAATGTTCAATATGGTAGCTACAATACTAAATCACTTTCAATATCTACTGGCTATCAAATCGAAGGAACAAAACTTGGTTTAAGATTTTCAAATACAGAAAGTGATGGATATTCAGCATTAGAAACTAGTAAAGCAGGTACTGAAAATGATGGTTATTTTAATAGGGAGATTTCCATCAAAACGTTAACTGACCTAAATAATGGCGCGAGCTTTTCTTTAAATTTGCTAAACACATTTAATAAAGGTGACTACGACGGTTTTATGGGTGATGCAGAAAATTATTACTATGAACAATTAAATCAAGGTTTAGGAGCAAAACTTTCAATTAAAGGAAATAATAGTGATCAAAAATTCAGTTTAAATTTTTATAAAACGGATAGAACTCAATTTTCACCTTTTGCTTCAACAGAATATTATGGCAATAGAGGATCAATTGATTATCAAATTTTGCGGAATTTTAACTTTGGAAGAGTAATTTTTGGATTAGCTGCTGAAACAAATACTGTTGAGATAAATAAAACTGACAAGGTAGTAAATAACTATGCCTCATTTATTTCTCTCCTAACAAAACCAATAAATAATTCCACTTTAGACACTACAATCAGGTTGGACGATCACTCTGTTTTTGGTCAGAAAATAACTGGTAGAATTACAGGTACATACCAACCCAACAAAGACTTAGTTATCAAGGTTGGAACTGGGACTGGTTTTAGGGCTCCATCATTAGATGAAATGTACGGTCAGTATAATGTTAATGACCCATCAAATTTTAGGGCTGACTCTAATGGGGACTTCACAGTTCTTTATGGTAATCCACTATTAAAACCTGAGAATAGTACAAGTATGGATGCAGGTTTCAGTTATCGTATTAATACATTTAATGCGGTTTTAAGTGGCAGTATTTTTAATATAAAAATAGATAAAGCTATATCTTGGGACCCTGAAGATCCAACTGATTGGTATGATGGAAAATATAATCAGTTGGGTAGTAAATCGGAAAGAAAAGGTTATGATTTAAGATTAAATACCTCAATAAATAGTAATTCAAAATTTGGAATTTCATATGTCAATACTACTGATGAAAACGGCAATAGTGTTTCCAATATACCAAAGCAAGTTATCAATGTGAGTTTGTCTTCAAAAGTAACAGATAAGCTTTCTATTAATGGTGAACTTCAATCTGTCAGCCAACTTACTGGGGTAAAAAGTGATGGATCTGGTGCAGTTCCTCTTAAAGATTACAACCTATTAAATACGAAATTATCTTATTTACTTAATGGAAATTCAAAAATTTATTTAAATGGTGAAAATTTATTAGATGAAACCTATGAAACTTCAAGTGGTTACGGAACTGCCAAAAGGTCATTTTATTTAGGCTATGAAAGACAATTTTAGAATGAGTATAATATGAAAATTGCGATAATTTTTTCAATTTGTATCCATTTCTTTTTTTATTTTGCAATGGCAGGTTTTTTCTTTCCTGATTTTAAAAAAAATAATAAAAATCTAAAATTACATAGTACTAGCATATCAATTATAAACCTGCCATCCTATGATGCTATGATTTCAAATGAGCCGATTATTAAAAGCTCAAATTATGAAAATTTACATTCAACTAAAATAGTTGCTCCAAAACTTGATGTTAATTTCACTAAAATTAAACCATTTGCAATGGGGATTAATATTCATGATAAGAAGAACTTCAAACTTTTTGAATATAATAAAGAAGATAAAAATCTAAATTTTAATTTTGTAAATCCAATACTGATTAAAACTGATTATACAATTAAAAAAAATGTTATTTTGAAAAATAAAATTATTGAAAATACCTCATTTGAAAAAGAAATTGATAATTTAGGATATGTTTCAGGTGAATGGTTAATGAGTGAATTAGAAAATAAAAAGCTTTCTATTTCATCACCTTCAAATGCTGAGGATAATCAAAATATTTTTGAAAATTTAGCTAAAATCAAAGAAGATTTAATTTCAATAAAAAAAGTACTGACCATAAGGCAGATAAAACTTAATAAAAATTTAGAAGAAAATGGTCAAAAAAAGTCACAATATTCAAGTAAAATAAAAAAATCTAAGAAAGAAAAAAATGATTTAAAAATCTGGAGTTCAAAAATTCTTCAAGAAATTAATTCTCACATAAATTATCCTTTAGTAGCACTACAAAATCAAATTAGTGGAAGGGTGATTATCCAACTCAGTATAACAAATAAAGGGATCTTAAAAAAATTATCTTTAATACAATCTTCTGGGTTTGATGTTTTGGATAATGAGGTATTAAGAGCAGTAAGTAATTCAGGGCATTATCCGTCCGCCCCCTTATCACTTTCAAAAAAACATTATTCTTTTAAATTACCAATAAAATTTGAAATTTAATGTTGTTATATTTAAATTTTCTATAGAATTTTTTAAGTACCACAAAAAGTCTGAGTTACTTCTTCGTTAGGAGAAGGAGGTTTTGTATATGGGTCGTCAAAGGTTCTTAATTTGTATGGATCATTTAAGGCATTTAGAAAATCATTAAGTGAATCTTTTTTATTTTCATTAATTGCATCATTTAGAACTTTTTCTACAATATGATTTCTAGGTATTATAGATGGATTATTTATCAATAAAGTTTTTAATATTTTTTTTAAATTTTTTTTATTAATGTTTAACCTTTTTGTCCATTTGGCATACCAATCAGAAGATTTAATTTTACTATAAATTCTATGACTTTTTGGTGGACCTTCTTTCTCAATTTGATCCTTTTCCAATAAAAAAGATAGAGAATAAAAAGAATTAGTAAAATCTAATTGATGGTTTTGCATTAGAGTTAAGAACTCTTCAATAAGGTTTTTATCTGTTTTGGTTACGTTAACTATTCCTAATTTGTAACCCATCATTGAGATCCAATTACTCTCATATATTGAAGCAAATTCATTTAGAATTTCTTCTGCTTTTTTTATAGATTTATTTAAGTTGTTGTCTAATAGAGGCAGAATAGTTTCTGCAAATCTCGTTAAATTCCATAATATTATATTTGGTTGATTTTTATAAGAATATCTACCTTGGTAATCTATTGAACTGAATACCTTATTATAATCAAAAATATCCATAAATGCGCATGGTCCATAGTCTATTGTCTCACCAGATAAGCATGTATTATCAGTATTCATCACACCATGTATAAATCCTGCACTCATCCATTTACTTATTAAATTGGCTTGTGATTTAATAATCTCCATTAGGAATTTTTCATAAATATTTTTTGAAGATAATGATAATTTAAAATGCCTTTCTATAATATAATCAGCTAAGATTTTTATTTCTTTTGTCATTTGTCTTGCTGCAAAATATTGAAAGGTGCCAACCCTAACATGGCTATTTGCTATTCTTACTAAAATTGCACCAGGTAATATTCTTTCTCTAACTACTTTTTCTCCAGTTGTTATTGCTGCAAGACTTCTTGTCGTAGGTATATTAATTGAATTCATATATTCAGAGATTATGTATTCTCTTAATACAGGACCAAGAGTGGCTCTCCCATCACCTGATCTAGAAAAAGGTGTTTTCCCAGATCCTTTGAGATGAATATCCTTTAAATTGCCATTCTTATCTTTAACTTCTCCCAAGAGAATGGCTCTTCCATCTCCTAGCTGAGGTACAAATGATCCAAATTGATGTCCAGCATATGCTAGTGCTATTGGTTCAGAATCTTTAATTAAATTTTGCCCAGAAAGAAACTGAATTCCATCTTTTTTTTTCAACCAAGAATAATCTAAATCAAGTCTATCTGAAAGTTTTTGGTTAAGTAAAAAAAGACCCACATCTGGCATCTTCTCAGGTTTTACTCTATGAAAGAATGTTTCTGGTAATGAATTATAGGAATTTTCAAAATTTACTTTGGAATGATTATCCATTTCAAGCAAAAAGGAAGTTCATTAATTAATTATATTTATCAAGTGTTTTTCTAAATTTATCGACTATTTCATCTATATGTTTTTTTTCAGAAATGAACATAGGAGCAACAATACCCGTATCTCCTGTAAATTTTACATGTAAACCATTCCAAAAAAGATCTTTTTGCAATTTCCCTCCACATTTTCCAGGACTCTCATCAATATGCAACTCCACTCCTGCCATAAGACCAATTCCTCTTACATCCTTGACTAGCTTATGGTCGCTAAGTGAGAAAATACTATCTAAAAAATATGGAGATAACTCATTTGCTTTTTGGAAAAGGCCTTCATCCTCATATATTTTAAGTGAGGCTAAACCTGCTGCACAAGCAGCAGGATGACCAGAATATGTGTATCCATGGAAAAATTCGATTGCATTCTCATTTGCATTATCCGTAACTGCTTCATATATCTCGTCCTTCACACAGACTGCACCCATTGGCATTGAGCCATTTGTCAATGCTTTTGCCATTGTCATTATATCGGGTTTAACGTTAAATTTGTCAGAAGCAAAATTAGTTCCCATTCTACCAAAACCGGTTATTACTTCATCAAAAATAAGAATAATACCGTTGTCATCACAAATTTCTCTTAATCTTTCTAAATAACCAACTGGAGGAACCAAAGTTCCCGTTGAACCAGCAACTGGCTCAACTATACAAGCTGCAATAGTTTGACCTCCATAGGTTTGAACAAACCTTTGTAAATCGTTAGCCAATTCCTTACCGTTTAAAGGTTGTCCCTTGACGCAAAGTTCTTCCCCTGTCCATGTGTGTCTCATCATTACCACACCTGGCATAACTATAGGGAAGGTTTTTCTATTATTAACCATTCCCGAAAGTGAAACTCCACCTATATTAACGCCATGATAAGCTCTCTCTCTGCTTACAAATCTATGTCTATTTTCCCCTACTGCAGAGTGATATGCCATAGTTATTTTCAACGCAGTATCAACAGCCTCAGAACCCGAATTAACAAAAAAAACATGATTTAAACCCTCAGGAGTTATTTCTGATACTCTATCAGCTAATTTAAAACTTTCCTGGTGGCTTGTTCCAAAAGGGGAAGTATAAGTATTAATTTTCATTTGTTCGTGGACTGCTTCGATAATTTTTGGATGGCAATGTCCTGCAGGACAGCAAAAAAGACCTGAGGATCCATCTAAAACTTTTGAACCCATATGATTATCCATATAAACACCAGAAGCTTGGCTTATTAACCTTGGATTAGCCTTAAAACCCCTGTTATCAGTAAAGGGCATCCAGTGATTTTCTAATGAATTTCTATTTACATTATATGCCATTGTTTTCCCCCAAACTAAATAAAATTCAATAACTATTAATGTCTTGAATTATTATAATGTATCAAAATCATATTTACTAGTAGATTTCTCATTTTAAATTTTTTTTTTGAGTATATAATATAAGATCAAAAGAAAATAGATATTTATAGCAGTAGTCTCTTTTATTAATTATGAATTATATAAAAAGTATTCGATCTAGGGCATCGAAAGTTCCCAAAAAAATAATTTTAAGTGAAGGAACAGACGATAGAGTTATTTTAGCTGCCATTGAATCTGTCGTTGAAGGATTTGGAGAAATGACTTTGATAGGTCCTGTAGACTTCATTAGTGAAAAGATAAAAAAATTTTCTTCCTCATTCCAGCAAAAAAAGCAGAATGAAATTTTATCAAAAATTGAAATAATAAATCCTGAGAAATCAGATCTTCAGGAGGAATTTGCAAAAGAATATTTAAAATGTAGAGCAAAAAAACCAATTAAAATAGATGATGCCCTTCAAATCGTTAAAAATCCGTTGGTGTTTTCTGCTCTTTTAGTTCGTCTAAATTATGCTGATGGAACTGTTGGAGGAGCGGTTTCAACCACCTCAGACACAGTAAGAACTGCCATAAATGTAATTGGTTTAAAAGAAAGCAAAGAAAAACTTTCAAGTTTTTTTCTTATTGTTTGTGATAAATCTTTTCATAAAAGAAAGGAAACATTTATTTTTGCAGATTGCGGTGTGGTAATAAACCCGTCAGTAGAGGAACTAGCTAATTCAGCTATAGTAAGCAACGATTGGTTTTCTGAATTAGTAAGTGAAAAACCTTATGTAGGGTTGCTTTCGTTTTCAACTTTAGGAAGTGCTAGACATCCTTTGGCAAATAAAGTTATTAAAGCTAAAGAGCTAGTAGGATCACTCAGACCCGACATTAAAGTTGAAGGTGAATTACAGTTTGACAGTGCTTTTGACCCTTTGGTTTCTAGTATAAAAGTAAATAATTCAAATATCTCTGGCAAATGTAATGTATTGATCTTTCCAAATTTAGATGCTGCCAATATAGCTTATAAAATTGCTGAAAGAATGGCTGGTGCAGTTGCAATTGGTCCTATATTGGACGGTTTAAAAAAACCAGCAAATGATGTGTCACGCGGTTGTGGTTTTCAGGACATTGTAAATGTAATTGCAATTACAAATATCCAGGCACATCTTGGAATGTCTTGAAAATAAAAAAAGATTTATTAAAATCAATAAAAAGACAAGATATCTGGAGAAATTTATGAAAGATCTCATTAATACTATAGAAGAAAAAGATTTGCCTGAATTAAATAAATTTGAATGGCAGGATCCGCTACTTTTAGATACCAAACTATCTGATAGTGAGAGGTTATTGGCCAAGTCAGTAAGGGAATTTGCCGAAAAAAATCTTATGCCAAGAGTAGAGAAGGCGTTTCAAAATGAAAAAGTAGATCTTGATGTAATTAAATTAATGGGAGAGATGGGTCTACTAGGCTCAACGATTCCTGAGCAATATGGTGGGATTGGAGCTAATTATATCTCTTATGGTTTGATTGCAAGAGAAATAGAAAGAATAGATTCTGGATATCGATCTATGATGTCAGTTCAATCAAGCTTAGTTATGTATCCAATATTTGCTTATGGCTCAGATGAACAAAAAGAAAAATACTTACAAAAGTTAGCATCTGGTAATTTAATAGGTTGCTTTGGTTTAACAGAGGCAAATGCAGGTTCTGATCCTAGTAGTATGTCGACAAAGGCTGAAAAAGTTTCAGGAGGCTACATAATTTCTGGAGAAAAGTCATGGATTTCAAATAGTCCAATAGCAGATGTTTTTATAATCTGGGCAAAATCAAACGAACATAATGGCAAAATTAAAGGTTTTATTTTGGAAAAAAATACCCCTGGGTTATCTGCTCCTATTATTGATGGTAAATTAAGTCTGAAAGTTTCAATTACTGGCAAGATTGTAATGGATAATGTATTTGTGAATGAGGAATCAATCTTACCTAATGTAGAAGGTTTAAAAGGTCCATTTGGATGCCTAAATCGCGCTAGGTATGGAATATCTTGGGGAGTACTAGGTGCTGCAGAATATTGTTGGCATGTTGCACGACAATATGGTTTAGATCGTATTCAATTCAAAAGACCTCTTGCACAAAATCAATTATACCAAAAAAAATTGGTAGATATGCAAACCGAAATTTCACTAGGTTTACATGCAGTACATAGACTAGGGCAATTAATGGATGAAGGTAATGCGAGTCCAGAGTCTATAAGTTTACTCAAAAGAAATAACTGTGGAAAAGCTTTAGACGTAGCAAGATTATCTAGGGATATGCTAGGTGGGAATGGCATAGACATTTCATATGGTGTGATGAGACATTTGATAAATTTAGAAACTGTAAATACTTACGAAGGTACCCACGATATTCACGCTCTTATATTAGGAAGAGCTCAGACAGGTCTTCAAGCTTTTTTCTAAATTAAAAATTTTTATTAAGATTATTTTTTGGTTTGAAAAATTTAACTTTACAGTTAAAGTTAAATTCACATTTATTTTTTACTCTGCTAATGGGGGGCATGATGTCAGGGTTACCAAAGTATTCAAGAATTATTGTTATAGGTGGTGGAGTAGTTGGGGTCTCTTGTCTATACCATCTAGCTAAATCAGGACTTTCAAATCTATTGCTTATAGAAAAAAATGAGCTTACTGCTGGGAGTACTTGGCATGCTGCGGGAAATGTACCCACCTTTTCTTCATCCTGGGCAATTATGAATATGCAGAGATATTCTACAGAGTTATATCGAGGACTCTCTAAAGAAGTGAATTATCCTATGAATTACCATGTAACAGGTTCTGTTAGATTGGCACATTCCGAAGAAAGAATGATGGAATTTCAAAGAGCAAAAGGAATGGGTATTTATCAAGGTATGGATATTGATGTAATTGGATTATCAGAATTAAAATCAAAATATCCATTTATTGAAACACATGATTTGAAAGGTGCACTTTTTGATCCAAACGATGGTGATATTGATCCAGCTCAGCTTACTCAAGCACTGGCAAAAGGTGCACGTGATTTGGGCGCAGACATAATTCGTTTTTGTTCCGCTACTGGAATTTCAAAGAACAAAAAAAATTGGATAATTAATACAAATAAAGGATCAATCGAATGCGAAATAGTGATTAATGCTGCTGGTTACTATGCGAAGAGAGTCAGTGATTGGTTCATTCCTTTTGGGGGAAGGTCAATCCCAATGTCAGTAATGAGCCATCAGTATTTATTGACTGAGGAAATTCCTGAATTACAAGAAAGATCAGAAAAAGTAAATTCAAAACTTCCTTTACTAAGAGATGTTGATAGCAGTTATTATTTAAGGCAAGAAAAAAACGGTCTCAACTTAGGTCCATATGAAAGAAACTGTAAAGTTCACTGGCATGAATCTAATGACCCTATGCCAGATGATTTTAGTTTCCAATTATATCCTGACGATCTTGAACGATTAGAGTGGTATATAGAAGATGCAATGAAACGTGTTCCAATATTAGGTAAGGCAGGAATTTCAAAAGTGATAAATGGACCTATTCCATATACTCCAGATGGTAATCCTTTAATTGGTCCTTCACCTGGATTAACGAATGTTTACGAAGCTTGTGTTTTTACTTTTGGTATTGCACAAGGTGGTGGTGCTGGAAAGGTTTTATCAGAGTGGGTTTCCAAAGGATATACTGAGTGGGATATGTGGTCCTGTGATCCAAGAAGATTCACAGACTATACAGATAAAGATTATTGTGCTGCTAAAGCTGCTGAAGTTTATGGGCATGAATATGCAATGCATTTTCCTTTTCATTCTTGGCCTGCGGGTAGAGATAAAAAACAATCTCCAAATCATCAAACCATTATCAATAATGGGGGACAAATGGGTGCCTATAATGGTTGGGAGCGAGCAAATTGGTTTGCAAAAAATGGGGACGACACTTCAGAGAATTCTACACAATCATGGAATAGAGAAGGCCCTTGGTTTTTCAGGGTAAGAGAAGAATGTTTAGCAGTTAACAGAAATGTTGGAGTATTAGATTTACCTGGTTTTTCAAGATTCAAAGTAGAGGGTCTAGGAGCATCTGAGTTTTTATTAAGTAAAATTTCTGGTAATTTACCTGCTATTGATCGAATGAATTTAGCTTATTTTCCTGATGAACGTGGTCGTGTTTTGACAGAAATGTCTATTATGCGTCATGACCTTAATAAATTTACTTTAATAACTGCTGGAGCTGCACAATGGCATGATTATGAAATTTTAAAATCAGATATTAATAAAAATCAAAATGTAGAAGTTTCAGACATCACAAACAATTGGACATGTTTAATCGTAACTGGTCCCAAGTCAAGGTCATTAATAAATAGAATTTCAAATGCTGATTTAACGCTACCATGGCTATCTTTACAAAATGCAACAATTGAAAATAAACAAATTTTATTAGCTAGAGTAAGTTACGCAGGCGAATTAGGCTGGGAAATTCATGCTAAGAATGAAGATATGTCATTAATTTATGAAAAAGTATTAAGTGAAGGAGCAACCCCTTTTGGAATGTTTGCTCTTGATAGTCTTAGAGTTGAAAAAGGATATAGAGCATGGAAAGGAGATCTTTCAACAGATTATAGCCTTCTTGAAAGTGGGTTAGAAAGATTTATAAAATTTGATAAAAAGGAAGTTTTTCCTGGTAAACAATCTTTACTGTCTGAAAAACAGCGTGGTTCTGTTAAAAAATTTGTTTCTATGATAATTAAAAATAATGTATGTGATGCTCCATACATGTCAACAATATGGCATGATGGAAAAATTATAGGAGAAGTCACTAGTGGTGCTTACGGGCATCGTGTAAACGCTTCAATTGCTCTTGGGATGGTGAAGACTGATTTAGCAATTTCTGGTCAAAATGTTTCAGTAGATATATTTGGAAATGATTTTCCTGCTATTATACAAAATTCTGGTCCTTTATGGGATCCTAATAATGAAGTTTTAAAAGTATGATTATACCTAAAAAAGGAAGAGCAATCATCATAGGTGGTGGCGTTTCTGGTTGTTCGGTAGCTTATCATTTAGCTAAATTAGGCTGGAAAGATGTAATTCTTCTTGAAAGGAAAAAACTTACATCGGGTACAACTTGGCATGCTGCAGGTCTTATTGGACAATTGAGAAATTCACAAAATATGACCAGGTTAGCAAAGTATTCTGCTGACCTTTATATTAATCTTGCAGACGAAACTGGCATTGAAACTGGCATGAGGCAAACAGGGTCAATTACAGTTGCATTAACTGAAAGTAGAAAAGAGGAATTACAAAGGCAAGCTGCCCTAGCTAGAGCATTTAATGTTGAAGTTCATGAAATTGGCCCGAAAGAGGTTAAAGAAAAATATCCTATTTTATATACGGAAGATGTCATATCTGGTGTTTTTTTGCCTAAAGACGGTCAAGCAGATCCTGCTAATATTGCACTTGCATTAGCAAAAGGTGCACGAAATATGGGTGTTCAAATTTTAGAAAATATTAAGGTTGAAGATGTAATAATTAATGATGATTGTGCGAAAGGTATTCACTATTCTTTGGATAATGGAGAAAAAGGAATTATTTCTTCAGATGTTATTGTCAATTGTGCGGGGATGTGGGCTAGGGAATTAGGATTAAAAAGTGGAGTAAACATTCCCTTACATGCTTGTGAACATTTCTACATTGTAACTGAACCTATTGAGAACCTAAAACAGTTACCAGTTCTACGAGTTCCTGATGAATGTGCTTATTATAAGGAAGATGCTGGAAAAATGATGCTTGGGGCATTTGAGACCAAAGCAAAAGCATGGGGGATGGAAGGGATTCCTGATGATTTTTGTTTTGATCAGCTTCCAGAGGATATAGAGCACTTTGAGCCTATACTTTCTCTTGGTTTAAAGAGAATGCCACTATTAAATAATGTAGGTATTAGGACTTTTTTTAATGGTCCAGAGAGTTTTACTCCAGACAATAGATATTATTTAGGAGAAGCGAATACCTGTAAAGGATACTGGGTTGCAGCAGGATATAATTCGATTGGTATAATTTCTTCTGGTGGAGCTGGAATGGCGTTAGCTAAGTGGATTGATAATGGTTCTCCACCTTTCGATCTTTGGGAAGTGGATTTAAGAAGAGCAGAACCTTTTCAAATTAATCGTAAATACTTAAAAGAAAGAGTAACGGAAAGTTTAGGTTTATTATATGCTGACCATTTTCCATATCTTCAACCAAAAACAAGTCGAAATATTAGACGTTCTCCTTTTCATAACTACTTGAAAGATCTAGGAGCTGTATTTGGTGAAGTGGCTGGTTATGAAAGAGCTAATTGGTTTTCAAATCTCAATCAAAAACCTGAATATCAATATTCATGGGGAAAACAAAACTGGTTTGAAAATCAAAAAAAAGAACATAGAGCAGTTAGACAAAATATTGGTATATTTGATATGTCATCTTTTGGTAAAATTAGGGTAGAGGGAGAAGGTGCTTTAAATTTTTTACAGGAGATTTGTACGGCTCAAATTAATATACAAATTGGAAGAATTGTTTATACGCAAATGCTTAATGAAAAGGGTGGAATAGAATCTGACCTTACAATTTCTCGTTTAGGTGAAAAATCTTTTTTATTGGTTGTACCATGCGCAACATTACAAAGAGATTTGTCTTATTTAAAAAGGAAAAAGAATTCTAATGAGGTTATGATTATTGATATAAGCTCTTCTGAAGGAGTACTTTCAATAATGGGACCTAACTCAAGAAAATTATTAGAATGCGTTTCTCCAAATAACTTCAGTAATTCAGCACATCCATTTGGAACTTGGAAAAATATAGAAATTGGATCAGGCTTAGCTAGAGCACATCGAGTGAGTTATGTAGGAGAACTTGGTTGGGAAATTTATATAAGTTCTGACCAGTGCGCTCATGTTTTTGAAGAAATATGGAAATTCCAAGAAGAAATGAAGTTTAATCTTTGCGGCATTCATGCATTAGATAGTTGTAGAATTGAAAAAGCATATAGGCATTTTGGCCATGACATCACAGATGAAGATCATATAGTTGATGCAGGTCTTTCTTTTACTGCAGACTTGTCCAAAAAAAACTTTAAAGGAAAAGATTCAATACTTAAAAAAAGAAAAGTTGGTTCAAGTAAAAAAATGTTACAATTCAAATTAAATGATCCAAGTAAAATGATTTACCATAATGAACCGGTTTTGCGGGATAATAAAATTGTAGGATACTTAACTTCAGGTAATTTTGGTCATACTTTAGGAGGTTGTATTGGATTAGGATATGTAGATTCAAAAAACTTATCTAATGAAGAAATCTTATCCTTTGATTACAGTATAGATGTGGCGGGAGAAATTGTAACTGCGGAAGCCAGTTTAAAACCTATGTATGATCCAAAGTCTGAAAGAGTAAGAATGTAATAAATGACAATAGATGTACCAAATAAGGAAATTAATAAGAGATCAGGTGGGAGAAGTGCTAGGCAAGCTTTGAGGTCTGCACCGTTGGCCAAAGAATTACGTCCTGTAAAGCCTGGATTAATTGGAGGTTCATATAATCCATTAACTGATGAAGAGATTTTAAAAATTCACAATTCAGCTCTAAAGGTATTAGAAGAAATAGGTCTTGCTGATGCACCTGAAAGTGGAGTTAAATCAATGACTTCAGTTGGTGCAATTTTAGGTGAAGACGGAAGAATAAGATTTCCTAGGGAATTAGTTGAAAACACTTTATCTTATGCTGCACGAGATTTCACACTTCATAGTCGTTCAAATAAAAATAGCCTTTTATTAGAAAAAAATCGTGTCTATTATGGAACTGCTGGGGCAGCAGTTCATGTTGTAGATTTAGAAACGAATGAATACAGGGATAGTACAGTTTCAGATTTGTTTGCTGCGGCTAAATTATCAGATCATCTTGATAACATTCATTTTCTACAAAGACCAATGATCTGTAGAGATATTGTTGATAATTTTGAAATGGATTTAAATACCGTTTTTGCTTGTTGTGCTGGAACAAGCAAACATGTAGGAGTTTCATTTACTGAAGCTTCATATGTAAAACCAATTATGGAAATGGTACACATATTATCTGGTGGTAAGAATTCTTGGTTTGAGAAACCATTTATATCAAATTCGAATTGTTTTGTTGTACCACCTCTAAAATTTGCAACTGAAAGTTGTTTAGTAATGGAAGAATGTATTAAATCAGGCATGCCAATTCTTCTTTTATCCGCAGGTCAAGCTGGAGCAACTGCTCCTGCACCAATTGCAGGAGCAATAGTGCAAGCTGTCGCTGAATGTTTAGCTGGTTTAGTATACGTAAATTCAATAGAAAAAGGTTTTCCAGCTATTTTTGGTACTTGGCCTTTTGTTTCAGATTTAAGAACTGGTGCAATGTCTGGAGGATCAGGTGAGCAGGCACTTCTTACAGCAGGGTGTGCACAAATGCATAGATTTTATAATCTCCCTGGAGGTGCAGCTGCAGGTATTGCAGACTCCAAGTTACCTAATATGCAAGCAGGTTGGGAGCAGGCGACATCAAATGTTATGGCAGGATTAGCTGGACTTAATTTGGTATATGAATCTGCAGGAATGCATGCTTCTCTTTTAGGATTTTGTTTAGAGAGTCTAGTTCTAGGAGATGATTTACTTGGTCAAGCATTGAGATGTGTAAAAGGAATAGATGTAAACAACGCTAGTTTAAGCTTAGATACGATGAGAGATATTTGCTTAAATGGTCCTGGTCATTATTTAGGTCACAATCAAACTTTAAGTTTAATGCAAACAGAATACATTTATCCAGTTTTAGGAGATAGAACTAGTCCCAAAGAATGGGCTGAAAATGGGAAACCAGATCTTTTATTAAAAGCAAAAGAAAGAACAAAAGATTTACTTTCAACCCCAACAAAAGACGAATTAAATCCATTATTAAGAAAAGAAATAATGCAAAAATTTCCTATACATTTGAAAATTTAAATTGCTCTAGCCTTTAATTCTATAACCTGTTTTAAATATCAAACCTATTAAAATTAAGCATATGAATAAAAAAATTATAATAAAACTAAAAGAAATAATAATAGCTATGTCTGCTGTACCAAAAAAACTCCATCTAAATCCGTTTATTACATAAAATATTGGATTAAATTTTGTCACAAACTGCCATAATTCTGGAAGCATTTTAACTGAATAAAAACTTCCTCCAAGGAAAACTAAAGGCGTAATAATTAACAATGGAATTAATTGCAGTTTTTCAAAATTTGTTGCCCAAATACCGACAATGAAACCAAAAAGTGAAAAAGTAATACTTATTAAAATTAATAAAAAAAGCATCAATAGAGGGTGCTTTATATAAAAATCAACAAATATTGTAGATGTTAATAAAATTAATAAACTTATCAAAATTGATTTACTTACTGCTGCTCCAGCATATCCGATAACTATTTCATATGCTGATATAGGGGCTGACATAATTTCAAAAATCGAACCATTATATTTAGGTAAATATATACCAAATGCTGCAAAATTAACACTTGTCGTCATGACAGAAAGCATTATCAGTCCTGGTACAATAAAGGCCCCATATGATACACTATCAATCGTTGATATCTTAGTTCCAATTGCTGCCCCAAAAACAATAAAATAGAGTGAGGTAGAAAGAACAGGCGCTAAAATACTTTGCATTATAGTTCTTAATGCTCTTGCCATTTCAAATTTATAGATAGCTTTAATTGAATTAAAGTTCACCTTAAACCCTCTCACTAATTATATCTAAAAAAATGTCCTCGAGGGAACTTTCTTCTGTTTTTATATCAACTACTGGAATCTTTAATTCAGAAATAATATTTATCATTTTTTTGATATTAATATCTTTATTATTTTTTAATTTCTTAATGACTAAACAAAAATTATCATTAGTAATGAAGCAGTCAAAATCTTTAATTTTATTTGGTATTTCATAAATCTTTTTTCCAAATTCAATTATAATTGATTTCTTTCCAAACCTATTGATTAGATTTTCTTTTTGTTCAACCAAAATTAATTTTCCTTTATCAATTATCCCTATTCTATCAGCTATAGTTTCTGCTTCTTTAATGTAATGTGTTGTTAATATAACAGTAACACCATTTCTTTTTAGCTGAAGGATCATATCCCACATTTCTTTTCGTAGTTGAATATCTACTCCAGAAGTAGGCTCATCTAAAAAAAGAATTTTAGGATTATGAGAAAGTGCTTTAGCTATAAGCACTCTTCTTTTCATTCCACCAGAAAGGGTAATTATTGAAGAATTTTTTTTATCCCACAGCTTTAAAGATTGAATTATATTTTTTATATATCTATCGTCAGGTTTTAATCCAAAAAGTCCTCTTGAAAAATTAACTGTATTTAAAACACTTTCATAACTGTCCAGTGGAAATTCTTGAGGAACAAGTCCAATCAATGCTCTTGTTTTTCTATAGTCTTTTAAAGTGTCAAAGTTTGAAACTTTAATAAGTCCTTTTGTTTGTTTTATTAATCCACATATACATGATATGAGAGTAGTTTTACCTGCTCCATTAGGTCCAAGCAAAGCAAAAATTTCTCCTCTATTTATATCTAAAGATATATTTGATAGAGCATAAAAATTATCAGAGTAAACTTTGGTTATATTTTTTACAGAAATCATTGGTCAGATTTTTTACTAAATTGGAAAAGGAAACTCTCTGTGTACTTTATCCAAATCACTCAAAATCTCATCTGATAATACAACGTCCAAACCACTAATTATATTTTTTAACTGTTCATTTGTAGTAGCACCAAAAATAGTAGATCCCATAAATGGTTTTGTACTACAAAACGCAAGAGCCATATGTATTGGGTTTAATTGATGCTTTTTAGCAACTTTTATATAATTAGCTACAGCTAATAATGATCTAGGGTTGAATCTTCCCATTAATCCAGGAGACACTTTAAGCCGTGAATTTTCTGGTATTTTCCCATTCTGGTATTTGCCTGACAATAACCCAGCGGCTAGCGGTGAATAAGATAGTAGGCTTATATTTTCATTATGACTCACCTCAGCAAGATCAGTGTCATAAAATCTGCATAATAAGCTATATTCATTTTGAATTGAAATAATATGATCAAAATTATTTTCATTTGCAATTTTTTTGAATTGCATTGTACCCCATGCAGTTTCATTTGATAGTCCAATATTTCTTATTTTTCCTTCTTTAACTTTCTTTGAAAGAAAATTTAGAATGTTAAAAATATCTAGTTTAATCTTTTTAGTATTTTGATTCGAAGGGTTATACTTCCAATTTTGTCGAAAATGATAAGAGCCTCTATTGGGCCAATGTAATTGATAAAGATCTATATAATCTGTGTTAAGTCTTTTTAAGCTTTTAGTTAAAGCTTCTTCTATTGTACCTTCATTTATAGGTTTTCCATCTCTAACAGTTTTATTTCCAATTCCAACAACTTTAGTTGCTATGATTATATCGTCTCTTTTTTTTCTCTTTCTGAGCCAATTACCAATTATTTTTTCTGTATCTCCAGCTGTTTCTTTTCTCAATGGATTTGTAGGGTACATTTCTGCGGTATCTACAAAATTTATCCCATTTTCTAATGAAAAATCTAATTGCCAATGTCCGTCCTTTTCAGAGGTGGCCTCTCCCCATGTCATTGATCCTAAACAATAACTAGATACCCGAAGCTCACTATTTCCAAGTTTATTTATTTTCAATTTATTACTCCCAAAATTTGTTTGATAAGATTTTCTTCTTTATCATTAAATTGCTATCACCAAGTTCAGGTGCTATTTTTTTAAAACTTAATTTTAAGTTATCATAGAGTATTGGTGTTCTTACAAATTTTTCACCATTTATGGATTTTATCATTTTTCTAGATTTTGTTTGAACATGATTTAGAGCTTCACCAACAGAATTTACATTTCCAACTGGCACTTTTGCTTCGTTTAAGACTTTAATAATTTTTTCTTTTTTAAATTTTTTTAATTTATTTGATAATTCTCTAATCAATTTGATTCTATTTTGAATTCTTTTTTTGTTAGTTGAAAATTTTTTTTTATTTGCAAAATCCCATTTAAAAGCATTACACAAAGATTTAAACTGGATGTCGTTACCGCAGGCGATGACAATGTCACCGTCTTTGACTTCAAATAATTGATAAGGTACGATTGATGGATGAATATTACCCATTCTTCTTGGCTCTTTGTTGTTTAGCAAAAAGGTTGAAGCTTGATTTGCTAAAACAGCTAGTTGAGTATCGTACAATGACATGTCAATGAAAGTTCCCGTCCGATTTTTTTTTCTTGAAATTAATGCTGATTGAATGGCTACAATACTGTACAGGGAGGTAAAAATGTCTGCATAGGCTACTCCAGGTTTAATAGGTGGTCCATCTTTTTCTCCAGTTATGTTCATTATTCCTGCCATAGCTTGAATTATAAAATCATACCCAGGCAGCAGGGCTAATGGACCGTTTTGGCCAAATCCTGTAATCGAGCAGTAAATTATTGAGTTATTCACTTTTTTAATTGTTTTGTAATCTAATTTATATTTTTTTAAGTTACCAACTTTATAATTTTCAATGATTACGTCAGCTTTTGCTGCCAAATTTTTAACAATTTCTAGATCATCTTTTTTTTTGAAATCAGCAACTAAAGAGTATTTTCCTCTATTTGTACATTTGAAGTATGAGCTATTATTATTGAAACTATCTTCTCCCCAACCTCTAGTTTCATCTCCTATTGGGGACTCAACTTTAATAACCTCTGCTCCAAGATCTGCTAGTAATTGACCAGCCCAAGGTCCAGCTAATACTCTAGCCAGTTCTAAAACTTTAAGTCCTTCCAAGGGAGATTTCATAATTTTCATAGTAAATATAAATAAATTTTAAAGTTGCTAAATTGTGTATTATTACTAAATATCTTTTATCTAATACTTTTATTTAATTAGATTAGTTAATAAGCAGTGTTATCAAATAGAAGTCTATAATGATTTCTAGAAAATCATTCAAGGAGTTAAAATGAAATTGTGGTCTTGGTTTAGAAAAAAATTTAAAAAGTCTGGCACAATAGCTATTCTACGGTTAGAGGGTATAATATCAACTGGTGGTAGATTTGGTGGTGGGATCAATGACCAATCATTAGCACCATTAATAGATAAAGCTTTTGAGTTAAGTAGACTAAAAGCTGTTGCTTTAATCATCAATTCACCAGGAGGTTCTCCGTCACAATCGTCGCTCATTGCTGCAAGAATTATAAGGTTATCCCAAAAAAAAGGCATACCTGTTATAGCTTTTTGTGAAGATGTAGCTGCCTCTGGAGGTTATTGGTTAGCTTGCTCAGCAGATGAAATTTATGCTGATGAAAATTCAATTATTGGTTCTATTGGTGTAATTTCTGCAGGTTTTGGATTTCACGAATTCATTACAAGACAAGGAGTAGAAAGGCGAGTATATACATCGGGAGAAGAAAAAAGTATGCTTGATCCTTTTAAACCAGAAAAGAAAGATGAAATACTTAGGCTTAAAGCAATTCAAAAAGGAATACATGAGAACTTTAAAAACTTTGTAACTAAAAGAAGAACTGATAAAATATCTGGAAAGAAAATATTTACTGGAGAGGTTTGGGAAGCAGCAAGAGCAGAAGATTTAGGATTAATTGATGGCATTGGACATTTAGAAACTATTATTTCAAAAAAATTTGGAGAAGATGTTAAATATAAGAAGTTAGAAAGAAAACGAGGGCTATTTTCTAAATTTGGAAAAGCATCAATAGATAGTATTTTTGAAACAATACAAGAAAACATTATTTACTCCAAGTTTAAGCTTTAATATTTAGATAAATAAATTTTTTAAATTGTGGAAATAAATTGACAAAATTTGCTTTAATTACTGGTGGCGCAAAGCGTATCGGAAAAGCAATAGCAATTGCTTTAGCAAAAAATGGTTATGACATTATGATACATTATTCTTATTCTCAAGCAGAAGCAGCAGGTTTAGTATCTAAATTAAAGGATTATGGAGTAAATGCTTATAGTATAAAAGCAAACCTTTTATATGATGCAGAGATTTCTACTATTATAGAAAAAGCTATTCAAAAAATGGGTAAGCCACTTACATTATTAGTTAATAATGCTTCAATATTTGAAAATGATAATCTTAGAACAATTTCACTTGAAAGTTGGGATAGACATTTTTTTACGAATTTAAAAGCCCCAGTTTTTCTTTCAAAAGAATTCTCTAAACAAGCTCCTGATAGTTTTTTAGATAAAAATAATGAAGTTGTAGCTAGTTCTAATATTATTAATATTATTGACCAAAAAGTTTTAAATTTAAATCCAAGATTTTTTAGTTACACTTTAGCAAAATCCAGTTTATTAAATTTTACAAAATTAGCAGCTCAGGATTTAGCACCAAAAATACGTGTCAATGCAATTGGACCAGGCCCAATTTTAAAAGCAGTACACCAAAGTGAAGATCAATTTCAAAACCAAAGAAAAAGTACATTGCTTGAGAGAGGTTCCGATGTTCATGAAATATGTAGAACAGTTCTTTACATTCTTTCATCACCTGGACTTACCGGTCAATTGATTACCTTAGATGGAGGAGAACATTTGAAGTGGTGACTTTAAAACAATAATTTCAAGTTATTAAAAAATGATTTAAAATCAATAAGTTATTTTATTTGCTTATTTTTTAGGCAACCTTAAAAACAATTAACAATTTAAAGGGTTTGGGTACTTAAATTAACATTTACCAACAAAGTTTTCCACAGAATTGGTGGAAACTTTTTTAGTAGTTTTATTTATGTTATAATTTATTAATTGATATCTGTAATTAAACAGTGAAATAAGAATAAATATAATTCAAGGTTCCGTGTATGACTAATAATCTCTCTGGTATAGATCTTATAAAACATTATCAAAAAGATTTGAGTCATGGCCCAGGTGTTTACAGAATGATGGATAGTAACCATAAAACTTTATATGTTGGAAAAGCAAAAAATTTAAAAAAAAGAGTGCTAAGTTATACGAAATATACTGGTCATCCATTAAGAATACAGCAAATGATTTTTTCAACTACTTCTATGTTATTTCTTACTACTAAAAATGAAACAGAGGCTCTTTTACTAGAGCAAAATTTAATTAAACAAATGAAGCCAAAATATAATGTTTTATTAAGAGATGACAAATCTTTTCCTTATATTTTTATTTCATCAGAACATGATTTTCCACGTTTAGAAAAACATAGAGGACAGAAAAAAAGAATTGGAAGATATTATGGACCCTTTGCGAGTGCAAGTGCAGTTAACAGAACACTAAATACATTACAAAAAGTTTTTTTGCTGAGATCGTGCACTGACAAAGAAGTTCAGGCTGGGAATCGGCCTTGCCTTAATTATCATCTTAATAGATGTGCAGGGCCATGTGGTGGAAAAATTAGTAAAGTAGATTATGAAAAATTAGTTATTTCGGCGGATTCATTTTTGCGCGGAAAATCTGCTGAAGTTCAAAAAAAACTATCTGAAGAAATGATTTTGGCTTCAAAAACCTTGAATTTTGAGCTTGCAGCCTCATATCGAGATCGTATAAAGGCAATAACCAAAATTCATTCTAAACAGGGTATTAATCCTCAAAAAATTAAAGAAGCTGATATATTTGCTTTATATTTAGAATCTGGACAAGCTTGTGTTCAAGTTTACTTCATTAGGTATAATCAAAACTGGGGTAATAGAGATTATTATCCTAAAGTTTCTTCTGATATGACCGATAAAGAAATTATTGAAGCATTTATTGGCCAATTTTATTTAAATAGAGTACCTGCAAAATTAATTTTATTATCAAGTGAGATAGAAAATAAAAATTTGATGGAAAAATTATTTACCCAAAAACTTGGAAACAAAGTAAATATATCAAATCCACAGAAAGGTGAAAAAAAAGAATTAGTTTTAGATGCACTTAGAAATGCAAAAGAAAGCTTGGCAAGAAAAATGGCTGAGAACACAACTCAAAGACAACTTCTTAAAAAAATAGTAGATCTTATGAAACTTGAAAATTTTCCAGAAAGAATAGAAGTTTATGATAATTCACATATACAAGGAGCTTATGCTGTTGGTGCAATGGTAGTATCTGGACCAGATGGTTTTATGAAATCGGAATATAGGAAATATAATATTAATCTAAGTGATTTGAATAATAAGGATGATACGTCTATGATGAAATATGTTTTAAACAGAAGATTTAAAAAGAAAAGTTCATCACAAGAATTAAAAATTCCAGATTTAATTATCTTAGACGGTGGAAAAGGTCAATTGTCATCCGTACAAAACTTACTTGAAGAAATAGGTCATAATAATATTCCAATTATAGCAATTGCAAAAGGACCAAAAAGAAATTCTGGTCTGGAAAAATTTTATTATAAAAATAACATGCCACTAGAAATTGCAAGAGATGATGCTTTAAGATATTTTTTTCAGAGATTAAGAGATGAGGTTCATAGATTTGTGATTGGTGCTCATAGACAAAAAAGGAGTAAATCAATCATTAGCACTAGACTAGATGAAATAGATGGATTAGGTGGGGTAAGAAGAAATAATTTGCTGATGAAGTTTGGTTCAACTAAAGAAGTATCAAGAGCTTCAGTTAAAGAATTAGAAACTGTTCAAGGAATATCTACAAATTTGGCTGAGCAGATTTATAACTTTTTCAATAATCATAATTAAATGGTCATAAATTATCAATGTTTAATCTTCCAAATATTTTGACATATATCAGATTAATAGGCGCAACTTTAATACCTTTTATTATTTTAACAGATGCTACATATAGGGGTTGTTTTTTTGTTCTTATAATATTTATGATATGTTCAATTACAGACTTTTTTGATGGATATTTTGCAAGGAAACTTAATCAATCATCAGATCTAGGTAAAATGTTAGATCCTATAGCAGACAAATTATTAATTATATTAGTTCTGTGTTTTTTAACTCTGGTATATGATAAAAAATATAATTATCTAATTGGAATACCAAGTATTTTTATAATTGTAAGAGAAATTATAGTTTCTGGCATTAGGGAGTTTTTTGGTTCTAAAAATGATATATTTGCTGTTATGATTATATCAAAATATAAAACTGCTTTTCAAATGTTTTCGATAATATTTTTGCTTCTATCTACACAATTGTTTTCATGGAATATTTATTTTTACTATTTAGGTATATTTTTATTGTGGATATCGGCAATTATAACGATATATACTGGATCAATTTATTTTAAAAAATCACTAACCATTTTGAGAGATTGAGAAATGAAAATTTTATATTTTTCATGGCTTAGGGAAAAGATTGGTGTCCCTTTTGAAGAATTAGAGGTTACTTCGTCAACAGTGAACGATTTAATTAAAGAGCTTATAAAAGTAGATCAAAAATATGCACTAGCTTTTGAGGATATTAAGCTTTTAAGAGTAGCTGTCGATCAGAAAGTAATTAATGATTTAAATGCATCGATTAAAAATGCAAAAGAAATAGCTTTTTTCCCTCCAATGACAGGTGGATAAAATGAAAAAAATCTTTCGAGATTGTTCTATTTCAGTCAATATTCAGAATAGTGACTTTGATATTAATTCTGAAATGGATTTAATCAAATCAGAAAAAAAAATTGGAGGTATTACAAACTTTATAGGAGTTGTTAGGGACTCTAGTAAAGAAGAGGATCAACTATTATCACTTGAACTAGAGCATTATCCAGGTATGACAGAGAAAGCGATCATGTCTATTTGTATAGAAGCAAAAAAGCGATGGAAACCAAATTATATAAGAGTAATTCACAGAATAGGTATTCTTCGCAAGGGGGATAACATTGTTTTAGTTATAACTGCTTCAGCACATAGAAAAGAGGCATTTAAATCAGCTGAGTATATAATGGATTTTCTTAAAAGCAGGGCACCAATTTGGAAAAAAGAACATTTTAAAACATATAGTAAATGGGTAAAGAGTAAAGAAAAAGATGAATTAGCTTTGCTTAGTTGGTAGAAAAAAATTTAAAGTGAAATTCCAATTAGAGTTAAAACTAAGATAAAGCCTGTATTTCTGTTAGATTTAAAAGTCTTAAGAGCATTTTCAGGTAATGATATATCTAAATTTTTAACTTGAAAAGTAAGATGCAGAAATAACATACTGGTTCCAATTAATAAAATAAAAAGCTTGTAAATATCAAAATTGATTTTTGAAATTACTATACTCAAAATAAAAAGCGTCAAAAATAATATTATGAATACTATCAGCCAATATTTTAAATTATAGCCAAATAATCTCGCTGTTGATTTAACACCAATTAACGTATCATCTTTTATATCTTGTAAAGCATAAATTGTATCATAAAATAGTGTCCAGAATATACATGCAATATACATAAATAAAACTGAAATAGATAAATATTCTGTATTAGCTGCATATCCAACTAATACCCCCCAGTTAAAAGCTAATCCAAGAAAGATTTGTGGCCACCATGTAATTCTCTTAGTCAGAGGATAAATTGCAACTAGTAAAATTGAAAGACATGCAATGAAAATACTAAATTTGTTAAATGTTAATAATATTAGAAATGCTAATACAGACTGAATAAACATCCAAATTATTGCAGCCATAATTGTAACTTGGCCGGATGGAATGGGTCTTTTTTTTGTTCTGTTTACTTTGGCATCATAATTTTTGTCTAAAATATCATTCCAAGTACATCCAGCCCCTCGCATTAAAAATGCACCTATTGCACAGGCTATAATTAACCAAACCTCATGAAAAGAAATACTGAAACTATTTTTTTCATTGAAAGAAAGCAATATACCAAACCAGCAAGGTAATAAAAGAAGCCAAGTTCCTATTGGTCTGTCTACTCTACTAAGCCGAAGATAAGGAACACACCAATTTGGGAAATATATATCAATAATATTTCCTTCTGGTGAATCTTTTATTTTGGATATATTATTTTTCAATGAATTCAAGAGGATCCCCTTAAGTGAACAAGAATATAACAAGACTATTTAGTGAAATAAATCTAGTTAATTTATATAAATCCAAAGGATATTACGATTTAACAAAAGATCAAATACATTATTTGATTGATGTTAAAAGAAGTAAAAAGGGTGATTTAATAAATTTAATAGACGGTAAATCAGGAGAATATCAAAGTGAAGTAGTCCAAATTTCAAAAAAAACTGTAAAATTAAAAATTAATTATTTATTAAAAACTACCCAAACTCCTTCTGATCTTTTTGTTCTTTTTTCTCCAATAAAAAAGACAAGAACGGAATTTATTATTGAGAAGTGTGTAGAATTAGGTGTTAAAACATTAATACCAGTAATATGTGATTATACGAACATTAATAGCTTTAATCAAAACAGAATAAAAAAAATTATGGTAAATTCTGCACAACAGTGCGGTAGTACGTGGATGCCAAATTTACTTTCTTTTAACAAACTTGAAAATGTTTTAAAAGATTGGAACCCAAAAAGAAATCTATTTTTTTGTGATGAAAAATTAACTGGTGATCCAATTCTTAAAGTGTTGAATAGATTTAATTATTCAAAAGCTGCGATTTTAGTAGGTCCAGAAGGTGGATTTTCAAAAAAAGAAATTAGTATTATAAATAATTTATCATTTGTAAAAAAAGTGAGTTTAGGTAAACAAATTTTAAGAGCTGAAACGGCTGTAATTTCCGCTGTTAGTATTTGGCAAAGCTATTTAGGCGATTGGAAAAATAAATAACTAATATTTTCTCATTTTGAAATTAAAATAATTAAAATAGAGGCAGTCTTAATATGTCGAAATTAGATGAAGTTGTTGAAAATAAAGATCAACTCATTCAATATTTAGAGGATGGTTGCAAACCAAAAAACTTATGGAAAATTGGAACTGAACATGAAAAGTTCGGCTTTAAAAAAAGTAATCTAACACCTTTACCTTATAAAGGCAGTTGTTCTATTTTGAGTGTTTTAAAAGGTCTTATTGATACATTTGGTTGGAAACCTATTGAAGAAAATAACGTTATAATTGGTTTAAAAAAAGGGTGCTGCAAATGTTACTTTAGAACCAGGTGGTCAATTAGAACTTTCTGGTGCACTCCTTGAAAATGTTCACGAAACTTGTTTTGAAGTTGCTACACATTTAGCTGAAGTTAAAACAATTGCTGATAGAATAGGAGCTGGATTTATTGGGCTAGGTGCAGCTCCAGAATGGTTGCACACACAAATGCCTAAAATGCCTAAAGATCGATATAAATTAATGGCGCCCTATATGGAAAAGGTAGGTTCTCACGGTACGCAAATGATGTTCAGAACTTGTACAGTACAAGTCAATCTAGATTATGGTTCAGAAACAGATATGGTAAAAAAAATGAGAGTTGGGTTGGCTTTGCAACCAATTGCAACTGCTCTTTTTGCAGCTTCCCCTTTTTTTGAAGGTAAGAATACTGGTTATAAAAGTTATAGATCTAGGATTTGGCATGATACGGACAAATCAAGAACAGGAATGTTACCATTTGTTTTTGACGAAGACTTTGGATTTGAGTCTTGGGTAGAATATGCATTAGATGTTCCCATGTATTTTGTTAAAAGAGAAAACAAATATATAAATGCACTAGGTTTATCTTTTAAAAATTTTATGAAGGGTGAATTATCAGTATTACCAAATGAGAAGCCTAAATTATCTGACTGGATAGATCATCTTACAACAATTTTTCCAGAAGTTAGGTTAAAACAATTTATAGAAATGAGGGGGGCTGATGCTGGACCTTGGTCAAGAATTTGTGCACTTCCTGCTTTTTGGGTTGGCATAATATATGACGAACAAACTCTTAATTCAGCATGGGAAATCTGCAAAGAATGGACAACTGAAGAGCGTTTTAATCTTTATAAGGATGTTTCAAAATTGGGTTTTGATGCAGTAATTCGAAAAAAGTCTGTCAAAGAATTAGCATCAGAAATTCTTTATCTTTCAGAGATTGGTCTAAAAAATAGAAAAAAAAGCAATATACACAACACGAAAGAAAATGAATGTGAATTTTTACTACCTTTGTTTTCAAGTTTAGAAAAGGGGGTTTCTCTAGCTGATGAGATCCTCATTCAATATAATAAAAATTGGTCTAATGACATAAAAAAGATTTATAGTGAATATTCATATTAATAAATTTTAATTATTTAGTTTAATTTTATGCTCATTTCCTGAAATTAAGTTAGCTATATTTTTCTTATGACTTAATACGATTGATGATACTAAAAACATTTGTAACCAAAAATAACTTAAATCATTTATGTAAATTAGAATAAATAATGAGAAAATAGAAGAAATTATTGATGAAAGGGAAGAATACCTTGTAGTAATGGCAATAATCACCCAAATTACACAGACACTCAAAGCAATATAAAAATTTAAAATAAGCTGTATTCCAATGAATGTTGCAACTCCTTTACCTCCCTTAAAAAAAAGGAATATTGAAAAAAGATGCCCAAAAAAAACGCCTAAGGCTGCAAAATGAGATGCAGTAATTCCTAAGAATTCCTTTATTAAAAATACAACAAAAAAACCTTTTGCTACATCCATAGTTAAAGTTAAAACCGCTGCTATTTTATTTCCTGTTCTTAATACATTTGTAGCACCTATGTTTCCTGATCCTATATTTCTTATATCACTCAGTCTAAAAAGTCTGGATATTATAATTCCGAAAGGTATAGAGCCTATTAAGTAAGATATAAAAAATATTAAAAATACCCAGATTATTCCAGTATCTGATGTTGGAGATGCCCCCCAAATTCTGAGAATATCAGGTATCATTTTTATTTCTCGATTGATATATTTCTTTACCATTAACAAAAGTTTTTATTACTTCACCATATAATTTATAGCCATCAAATGGTGTATTTTTAGCTTTTGACAAGAGACTAAATCTATCTACTATAAAAGGTTTTTCTGGATCAAAAAGAACCAAATCTGCTGGGTAACCTTCTTCTAAAATTCCTGATTTGATATTTAGTAATTTTGCTGGGTTTTCAGAAATTTTTTTGAATAATTGAGGAAGATCCAAAATTTTATCCTTTACTAATTTTAGACAAGCAGGCAAAAGTGTTTGCAACCCAATTGCTCCAAAAGCAGCTTTTTCGAAAGGTAATCTTTTACTTTCTTCATCTTGAGGTAAATGATATGAACTTATAGTATCTATCGTGTCATTTTTAATATTTTGTAAAATAAATAATTTGTCAGAGGTTGGTCTTAATGGTGGGTTTAGTTTAAAAAAAGTCCTATAGTTATTAATATCTGTTTCATCAAAGAGAAGATGATGTATTGATATTCCAGCTGTAATTTTATTACCTAATGATTTAAGTTCTTTAATTTTTAGAAAGCTTTTCTTTGTGGTTATTTGTGAAGCATGATAATTTATGTCAGATAACTTTGCTAATAATGAATCTCTTTCTAGCCCTAAAAGCTCTGCTTCTTTGGGAGCTGAAGGCAAACCCATGGTTGTAGCAAAAACACTTGAAGTAGCAGAAATTCCTTTTGAAAAGTAGTAATCTTCACAGTGCCCAATAAATAATCCATCTAAAGATGAAGCATAATTTAAAGCTTTTAATAAAATTTTAGGATTCTTTACAGCTTTTAGACCATTTGTAAATGCAATAGCACCTGCATCCTGCAAAAAACTCAACTCTGATATTTCTTTTCCTGCAACTTTTTTAGTAATTGCGGCGGTTGGCCAAATTCGCACTTTACTAGATTCTCGAGCCCTTTTCATAAAAAACTCAAGAATTTCTGGATTATCTATTACAGGTTTTGTGTTTGGAAAAGTAACAATGGAAGTAACCCCACCTGATGCAGCTGCCATGCTTGCTGATTTGAAACTTTCTTTATGCCTTTCTCCTGGTTCACAAATGTGAACACCTAAATCGATAACTCCAGGTGCTAAACAATAGTTTTTACAGTCAATAACTTTACCTTTGCTAGGGCCGTTAATTCTGTGAATTAAACCGTCTTCTATTGTAATAGATCCCCTTTTTTGAGTTAAGGACTTAGAATCAATTAAGATTGCATTAATTAGTGTCTTGGTTTTAGACATTTTCAATTTTCTGTTTTAGTAGCAGCTCAAGGACTGACATCCTTATAGCTAAACCTGCCTCTACTTGCATCGTTATAACAGATTTATCGATGTTATCAGCTAGATCACCGTCAATTTCAATACCTCTATTCATTGGTCCTGGATGCATTATTATTGCTGAAGGTTTTGCATATTTCATTTTTCTGTCATCCAAACCATATAGATGAAAGTATTCTCTTTCCGATGAAAAGTATCCCC
Organism: uncultured Alphaproteobacteria bacterium; assembly: GCA_902541695.1. GTDB lineage: Bacteria > Pseudomonadota > Alphaproteobacteria > Rhodobacterales > Rhodobacteraceae > CACIIZ01. The sequence continues at coordinate 125,988 of CACBRT010000001.1, forward strand.
CATCCATCCTTTCTTTTTGCAATCTTAACACCATTATAACATCTATATCGCGTAATCCATCGACCATATTATAAAATACCTGGACACCAAGCTTTTCAATATCCTTAGGTATTAATGTCTTAGGTCCAATTACTGTAATTTTATTCCCCAATTTTGTATGACAAAAAATATTTGAACGTGCTACTCTACTATGAGAAATATCACCACAAATTGCTATATTCAAATCACTTATCTTTCCAATTCTTTTTTTAATAGTTAAAATATCCAATAAAGCTTGAGTAGGGTGCTCATGATTTCCGTCACCTGCATTTACTACTGAACATTTAACCTTTTCTGAAATAAGTTGCACAGCACCGGAATTAGGATGTCTAATTACTAAAATATCTGGGTTCATAGAATTTAAAGTTGAAGCAAGGTCTAGAAGTGTTTCTCCTTTTGATTGTGAACTATTACTTAATGGGAAATTAACAACATTTGCACCCAATAATGTTCCTGCTATTTCAAAGCTTACTTGTGTTCTTGTTGAATTTTCAAAAAAAAGATTTATTTGGGTAAATCGATTTAAATCTTTTTTTTTCATGGTTATTTTATTATTTCTAAAATAACTCTCTGCCTTTTTTATTATCGATAATATTTCATCTTTAGTAAGTTGATTTATGCTTAATAGATCTTTATTCTCTAACAACTAAAATTACCTCTATCAAAATATTGAACATTATATAGATTTAAAAGAATTCAACAATGATCATTATAGAAATTGACTTTTAATCAAAATAAATAAGAGAATTAATTAGTGAATTATAAACAAAAAATAATCTTCACAACTTTATTGGATTACTACCAATCTGGAATAGTTGATCCATATTTAGAAAATAATAAATATTTACTCTTAAAATGTTTCAAATTTGACTTAAAGAGAATTCAAGAAACTAAAATTGAAGAAGATAAAATAAAAAAGAAAAATTTCTCAAAAATTGATGATGTTATTAATACTAACGGTAAAAACTTAAATAATACTGATTCTATTCAAAACCCAATATTAAAAGCTGAAAAATTGTCATATTTATCTAATGATATCGTATCTCTTGAGCAGAGCATAAATAGTTTTGAAGAATTCTATTCTTTGAGAGGTTCGAATCAGCTATTATTTGGTAAAGGTAATCCCAATTCAAAGTTTCTATTTATTTCTGAACCTCCCTCTTACAGAGAGCAGTTAGAAGGAAAACCGTACGTAGATAGTTGTGAAGAATTATTTGACAAAATTATTAAAGCAATGGGTTTGATTTCCCTAAAGGAAAATGAATGTAATATATATGTTATTCCATCTCTTCCCTTTAAACCAATAAAAAATAATATCAATAAGACTTCAGACTTGGAATTAATGAAACCATTTTTGAAAAGGTATATTGAAATACTTTCTCCAAGTTATTTGGTATTAATTAGCAAAATTCCATCAACAATTTTAGGTATAAATGATTTTCTAAGGATCGGTGACACTGATGGATATGTAGGAAGATATCTTGGAATTCCAACAATAGAAATTGAGGGGATGAAATCTATGATTGATAATCAAAATAAAAAAAGAAAAACCTGGAATAATATCAAGCTTTTAATGAAAGTAGTAGAGCAGAAAAATGGGTAATTCTAAAAAGGAAAGGCACTTTATACCAATGGGATTTGGAATTCTTACCGTATCAGATAGTCGGACATTGTCTAATGATAAATCTGGAGATATTCTAGAATCCCGAGTTTTAGGAGCTGGTCATTATTTGTTATCAAGAGATATAGTAAATGATGATAAGGTTTTGATTAAAAATATTTTATCTAAGTGGATTGCTAAAAAAGGTATTGATGTCATTATTTCTACTGGTGGTACTGGTCTTACTGGAAGGGATGTAACAGTTGAGGCGCACTGCGAGCTTTACGAGAAAAAAATAAATGCATTTGAAATTTTATTTTCAACTATATCGATGCAAACTATTGGCATGTCAGCCATACAGAGTAGGGCTTGTGCTGGTGTAGTTTCAGGTACATTTCTTTTTGCCTTACCTGGATCTCCTTCTGCTTGTAAAGATGCATGGGATAAAATTTTATGTAAACAATTTGATTATAGAAATTTACCTTGTAACTTTGCAGAGATCTTACCAAGATTAGAAGAGCATAAGAAAAGAAAATAGTTTTGCTTAATTCTGAACTTACTAAAATAACTATGACAAAATTTCTTAAATAGCTTGAATTATTTACATATAAATTTATTTATTAGCGATAATTTAATGAGTGTGTGTAAATAATGAAATTTTTATTAAGAAGCTTTTTAGGATTAATAATATTAAGTATCACTTTTGGGTTTTTAATTTTTGGATCATTTGTTTTAGTTGATGCAATAAAAAAGCGTTCTGAAAAGTCAGAGAATAGACGTTTTCAAAAAGAAAGAGTTTTTGCAGTTAATGTTGAAGCATTAAAGAATCAAACGGCAAGACCAAAAATATCTTCATATGGTGAAATATATTCTAAACGTATGTTAGAAATTCGCCCTTTAGTTTCTGGAAGATTGGATTATGTATCAAAAAAATTTGTCGAGGGTGGAATTGTAAAATCAGGTGATATTTTATTTAGATTAAATAAAAAAGATTATTTAAATGAATTGGAAATTGCTGAAATTGATTTAGAAGATACTAAAGCACAATTATCTGAAGCAATATCAAGACTAGAATTCGCGAATATGGAATTTGAGGTTTCTGAAACACAACTTAAATTGAGAAAAAATGCCTTAGATAGGCAAACCGAATTAGCTGCATCAGGATTAATTACTAGTACTCAATTAGAAAATATACAACTGGCCTATTCATCATCCAAACAACAATTTTTAAATAAGCAAAACCTAGTTAAGTCTTCAAAAAACTCAATTGAAAAACTTCAAATTCAGTTGAAAAGGAGGTCTATTTCTATAGATAAAGCTAAAAGAAATTTACAAGAAACTGAATTTAAAGCACCTTTTAACGGAATTATTTCTTCTGTAAATGTTTTACCAGGCAGTGTTATTAATAAAAATGAAAAATTAGGAACTTTAGTGGATCCAAATTCATTAGAGGTTATGTTCAATTTATCTGCTAATGAATTTGCTCGGGTAATTGATAAAGAAGGAAAACTGTTAAATTTAGATATTACCGCTTATTTAAAGTTATCAGATAAAGATATTTCCTTTAGTGGAAAAATAGAACGTATAAATCCTGAAATTATTAATATTGGTAGTGGAAGAAAGTTGTTTGCTTCTATAAACCTAGGTGAAAATAAAACATTAAGACCTGGTGATTTTGTTGTCCTCGAAATACAGGAACCCCCACTTGAAAATGTTTCAGTTTTGCCCGCTTCAGCTGTAACTATTGATGGAAAAATTCTCATTATTGAAAACGAAAATAGATTAAGAGAGTTAGTAGTCAATATTCTACGCAGGCAAGGAGATCAAGTAATTGTATCTGGTGCTCCAATTGACAAAGAGTATGTGATGCAAAGATCTCCACAGTTAGGTAATGGTTTAAAAATTAAACCTTTAAGAAAAAAAGATTTAGAAACTTCAAATTCCAATAGTTTATCTAATAATAATGATTTAGTTTCAATAAGCCCTGAAAAACAAAATAAACTTTTAAAATTCTTAGATAATCTGGATCGTATGCCTAAGAGTGTAAAAGATCGATTATATGAAGAAATAAAGAGTGGAAAAATAAAAGTTAAAACTTTAAAGAGGTTAGAAAAAAATATGGGTAATAACTAATGAAAGTTATAAAAAAATCAATTTCTTCAAAATATATAAGTTACTTTGCTAGGCATAATACCGCTGCAAACTTAATATTTGTTTTAATGATAGTTTTTGGTTTATTTGCAATTAATAACATAAGGTCCCAATTTTTTCCTGATGTTGCAATAGAAAAAATAAATATTGGAGTAAAGTGGGCTGGTGCTGGTCCTGAAGAAATTGATGATGGAGTTGTATCTCTATTAGAGGCTCCATTACTTGGAATAGATAGTGTCGAACAAATTATTTCCTCTTCTAGTGAAGGCAATGCTAGAATTTACCTTGATTTTAAGCCTGACACTGATATGTCGAAGGCAAAAGAGGAAGTGCAAACAGCTTTAGACTCCGTTCAAAATCTACCTGAAGCCTCTGAAATACCAACTATGAAAAAAATATCTTGGAGTGATAGAGTTTCTGACGTTGTAATTTCAGGACCTCTAGAGCTTGAACAATTAGCTATTTTAGCTGATGAATATGTCAGTAAACTTTATAGAGAAGGAATCAGTAATACTCAAATTATGGGTGTTAGTGCTCCTATAATTAAAGTTAGTGTTCCGTCAATAAATTTGGTTCAATATAAATTACCTTTAAATCATTTGGCAAAAGTTATTGCGTCAGAAGTGGATATTGATCCTTCTGGTGAAGTAGGAAATTCGAATAGGGTGAGAAGTGGATTTTCCAAAAGGTCAATTGAAGATATTGGAAATATTGTAATAAGGTTACCAAACTCACAGAAAGAGGTATTTTTAAGGGACATATCTGATATTTATTTCGATAATATTTCCCAAAACCGAGAATATTTTTCTAATGGTAATAAAGCAATTGTAGTAAGGATTGATCGATTTGCCCAAGACGATGCTATAGAAATACAAAGAAATGTAGAAAAAATAACAGAGGAATTTGAAAGTTCCCTTCCCAATGGGGTGGAGATAGTTCTGTCAAAAACCAGAGCAGATGCTATTTCAAATCGTCTCGAAATTTTATTACGTAATGGTCTACAGGGTTTAACTTTAGTCCTAATTCTTTTGTTTATTTTTTTAAGTGCAAGGACAGCATTTTGGGTGGCCGCTGGTATTCCAGCTGCCCTATTTGCCGCAATTGGTATAATGTATATGTCTGGACTAACTATAAACATGATTTCTCTTTTTGCGTTAATTATTTGCTTAGGTATTGTAGTGGATGATGCAATTGTTGTTGGGGAGCATGCAGATTTTAGATTAAGAAGATTAGGAGAAAATCCTGAGGAGGCAGCAGAACGTGGTGCTACTAGAATGGCATTACCTGTTTTTACCGCAACCATCACGACTGTAATAGCTTTTGCAGGACTAGTTGCTGTTGGTGGTCGATTTGGTAGTTTAATAGCAGATATCCCATTAACAGTAATTGCGGTTTTAATAGCCTCACTTTTGGAATGTTTTTTTGTATTACCTAATCATATGGCCCATGCACTCAGACAGAAGGTTTTTAAAAAGAAATGGTATGATTTGCCATCAGATAAATTTAATATAGGTTTTAGAATTTTTCGAGAAAGTATATTTCGACCTTTTACAAAATACGTTATGAAATTACGCTATCCTGTTTTAAGTATATCAATATTTTTATTTTTAATAAGTACGGTTCTCTTGGTATCAGGTGAAGTAAAGTGGAGGTTTTTTGACGCGCCTGAGAGAGGAGGATTTACTGGTAATATTGCTATGTTGCCCGGGTCTAGCAGATCAGACACTAAGGAAATGCTTGATGAAATGATAAGAGCAGTAAATGCGGTCTCTTTAGAATATGAAAAACAGTATGGTCAAAATCCTTTAAAATTTTCTATTAGCCAGCTTGGAGGTAACTCAGGTAGAGGTATTTCTGGAGCTAAAAATAAGGATCCTGAAATGTTAGGTGCTGTTTCAGTAGAACTTATTGATGCTGATTTAAGGCCTTATTCATCTTATGCATTATTAGGTAGGATACAGGATGAAATTATCAGACACCCTTTATTGGAAACGTTAAGCTTTAGAAACTGGACATCTGGACCAGGAGGAGACAGTCTCTCAATTGATTTACTTGGTTTTGATGTTGAAAATCTAAAAAATGCCTCAATCTATTTCCAAAATCAGATAATTAACTATCCTGAAATAACAGGATTAGAAGACACACAATCTTATGACAAAAATGAGCTTATCTTACAACTGACTGCAAGAGGTATAGCTTTAGGTTTTGACATTGATAATGTTGGAAAACAACTTTACCAACAACTTAATGGGATTGAAGCCGTTAGTTTTCCTTTTCGAAATCGCTCCTCAAAAATAATTATAGAGTTACCAGAAGATGAGATAAAATTGGATTTTTTAGAAAAAGTAAATCTAGTTAGTCCACAAGGTGAATATGTTAGACTTTCTGACGTTGTTTCTGTAACATCTAAATTTGGCTTTTCATCTGTTTCAAGAGAAAATGGATTGCGAAAAATTTCAATTACTGGAGAAATTTCTAAAGACGATTCAGCTCGTGCAATAGAGATCACAGAATTAATCAAATCTAAAATACTTCCTGATGTTAGGGAGAGGTATGGTGTAGATATTAATTTAAGTGGTTTATTTGAGCAAGAAAGAGAATTTTTAAATGATGCATTAATCGGGTTTCTACTATGTCTGATTGGTATATATTTAGCCCTAGCATGGGTATTTGCGAGCTGGGCGCGTCCGATAGTCGTTATGTCAATTATTCCGTTTGGTCTAATTGGTACCCTTTGGGGTCATTATTTATGGGGAATTAATTTATCTATGTTTTCGATTATTGGTTTGATTGGTATGACAGGTATAATAATCAATGATTCCATTGTTTTAGTTTCAACAATTGATGAATATTCAAAAAATAGGGGTCTTAAACCTGCGATAGTTGATGCTATATGTGATAGACTCAGGCCAGTTTTGCTAACAACCTTAACTACTGTTTTAGGTTTAATGCCACTCCTTTTTGAGACATCTAAAGATGCCCAATTTTTAAAACCTACAATTGTAACATTAGTATATGGCCTAGGATTTGGTATGTTGATTGTACTTTTTCTAGTTCCATCGATTTTATTGGCTCAAAGAGATTTTGCTGATTTGGTTAAGTCTTTTAAAAGAATTTTTTTAACAAAGAAAACGTCTATTCTTATCAAAATGGTTTATTTAACTTCTTTATTTTTATTCTCTTTTATATTCTTCTTGGTTATCTTAATTTTTAGTGGCATTAGTTTTGACTTTTTTAAGTTTCAAACTTCTAATTTTCTTGTATTTATATCCTTATTATTAATAGCCAGTTTAACTTGTTTATTAATTATATTTTTGCCTTCAAAAGCATTAAATAAAAAAATTCGTAAATTCTAATATGATTTACAACCATTTTTAAGGAAACCACCTTTTTTACTTATAATTGTAAATTGAATCTTGCTCATATCCAGAATGATATTGGTATCATTTATTGAGTTTATATTTGCAAAATAATTTTTATTATTATTAGTTTTTCCTATTTTTGAAAACCAAATGTTAGGATCTATATATTCTAAAATTAATTCTTTTACATTATTTCTTTCAAAGAATAGGTTATTATAAAACTGTATAAAAAGTTTCAATTTGTTCTCTACTTTGCTTACCGTACAACTTGCAATTACTATTTCATTGGAAATTTTTTGAGGTACATTCTCTAATGATTTGAGGATTAATTTTTTTTGAGTTTTTGAGGAGTTTAGAGCATGTTTGTTATTAATTATAAATCTGACCGGGATACATATTTTATCGCAAAAACCCATCATTATTTCAAATTCAAAATCCATTTCAACAGTATTCTTTTTCTTGAGAAAAAAAATAGGCAATATTAAATTTTTTTTATAACCATAAATTACTGTTCCATAATCGTTAAATACTTTGGGAGTTGGCCATGAAATATCAAATTTTTTAAAATTTTTGCTATTTAAAAGTTTTAAATCTGGTGCAATTCCAGATTCGCCAGGATATCTCCAATAAGTTTTCCAATTTTTATCCATTTTAATGAATAATGCAAATAAAGTTCCGTGTTTTGTATCCCATCCTTTAACAAAAGAAATTTCAACATTTTCATTTTTAAATTGATATTCACTCGCATAACCAATGCAATAAATTGATATTAAACCATAAGTTACGAAATATAATGATAGAATATTTGCGAGTTTTTTTATAATTATTTTAATAAATAAAAGACTGTGATCCATAAATAAATGTCCTTATATCTTATATTTTTTTTGAAATGTAATTTTTGAATAACTATATATAACCCATCTGTGCATATAAATTATACATGAATTTTAATTTCACTACTAAAAAAATGTCTAAAGAAGAAAAGAAACTAAATGATATAATTGAAACAAACGAAAACAATGGTTTTTATACTGGATCTGTTTTGGTTTCAACGCCAGATATATTAGATCCCAGATTTACTAAATCAGTCATATACCTAATATCTCACAACGAACAAGGTGCAATGGGTTTTATAATTAATAAACCGATTGAAGATATTCATTTAACTGATCTTGTAAAATTACAAAAATCAAAAAATATTTTAAATAAAAAAAATGAACAAAAAGTACTTTTTGGAGGTCCTGTAGAAATAAAAAGTGGTTTTTTGTTACATTCTAATGAATATCAAATTGAAGACATAACAATAAAAATTAATGAACATTTTAGTCTTACTAATGACGCAAAAGCACTTCAAGATTTATACGAAGGGAATGGACCTATTTCGAGTCTTTTTTTGCTTGGTTACGCTGGATGGCATCCGGGACAGTTAGAAAAAGAAATTCTTGAAGATTCTTGGTTAGTATTAGACACTAACCCTGATTTAATCTTTAATAATAGTTTTTCTGAAAAATATAATCTTTCACTAGAACTTCTAGGTATTGAAAATGCTTATTTTTCAAGAAGTAGCGGTAAAGCTTAAAATTTATTACTTGATTTATAAGCTGCACGCAAAAGTCTTTCGTTAATTGCAACTCCAATTCCTTTATTAGGAATTGGGTGAATTGCGATAGTTTTTTTATTTTCAATTATCGCTAATTCGTCTAAATCTGCGAGAGAACTATAAAGATTCATTGCTGCCTCATTTATATCAGAGACTTCTGAAAGGCTTATCCCAACTATTCCCTTTGGTAATGGTCCAAATGAGAGTAATAATTCATTCAAATTTGGCATTTTAGCATTCAGACGTAAAGGTGTTTTAGGGCAATAATGTGAATTTAACTGTCCAGGTGAAATAATTTTTTTTGCTTTACTTTTTTTAGTTATTGAAAAATCGTTATTTAATAAATCGTCCTCTGTTATTTTACCAGGTCGTAAAATGGATATATTTTTTTCATGAATGTATATTATAGTACTTTCTAAACCAATTGGACATGGGCCTCCATCAATTATTGCATCTATTTTTCCTGAGAAATTTGATAGAACATCTTCAAATCTAGTGGTTGTTAATTTACCAGACAGATTTGCAGATGGTGCAGCAATTGGTAAATTACATTTTTTTAAAATTTTTCTAAAAACAGGATGAGCTGGAATTCTTAATGCAATAGTCTTTAAACCTGAGATTGCATTTTTGGTAATTGATGGTTTATTATTTATTTTTTTTTTCAAAACCATAGTGAGTGGGCCAGGCCAAAACTTTGATGATAAATCTTCAGCAATTTTATTTTTATGAGCAATATCAAAAACACTTTTATTGTCAAAAACATGAATAATAAGTGGATTAATTGGAGGTCTACCTTTTGTTTGATAAATTAAATTAATTGCGTCAGGATTTGTAGCATCTGCGCAAAGCCCATATACAGTCTCTGTAGGAATAGCTACTAAACCACCTGATTTAATTATTGTTGAGGCCCTATCAATTCCAATTTCATTATTAGATAGGATTTCAGTTTTTTTTATTTTAGAAATATTCAATTGAATTTTTCCTTTTTTTGAGAAATATAATATTATATTATATTACTTATGCTTTTCATTTCTAACTAAGGTAAAGATTATTGTATAGAGCTCCTATAAATGAGATAAAATTCTTGTTTAAAGATTTATTTAAAATGAATGACATTTTCAATAGTAAAGATATTAATACTTTTGATGAAGATATACTTGATGGAATTTTGGAAGAAGTAGGAAAGCTGTCTGAAAACTTAATTTTTCCTATTAATAAGGATGGTGATAAATATCCTGCGAGTTTAAAGGATAGAGAAGTTATCCTACCAAAAAGTTTTTATAATGCATATAAATCTATAGCAGAGGGAGGATGGATTGGTATTTCAGGCGACACCAAGTATGGTGGCTTAGGTTTACCGTTGGTTTTTAATACTTGTGTTAATGAACTATTATCAAGTGCTTGTCTTTCTTTGGCTCTAAATCCATTAATGACTCAAGGACAAATTGAGGCCTTAGAAATCCATGCTAATGAGGATATAAAAAAAATTTTTCTACCTAAACTTAATTCTGGAGAATGGTGTGGAACAATGAATCTTACTGAGCCACAAGCAGGTTCAGATGTTGGAGCACTACGCACAGCTGCAAAGAAAGATACTGATGGTGATTATAAAATTGATGGTCAAAAGATTTATATTAGTTGGGGTGATCATTCACTTAGCTCAAATATTTGCCACTTACTATTAGCAAGATTACCAAATAGTCCAACAGGTACAAAAGGTATATCTCTATTTTTGGTTCCAAAATATATACCAGACAACGATGGGAATTTAATAGCTAGAAATACTATAAATACTTTATCATTAGAACAAAAAATGGGGTTACATGGATCTCCAACAGCAGTATTAGAATATAAAAATGCAAAGGCTTGGTTAATTGGTGAAGAAAATAAAGGAATGAAGGCAATGTTCACAATGATGAACAATGCGAGATTAGGAGTTGCGGTACAAGGATTATCACAAAGTGAATTAGCTACTCAAATGGCAATTGAATTTGCAAAGAATCGAAGACAAGGACGTAATCTTAATAATCCTAATGAATTAACCACTTCAATTATAAACCATGCAGATGTAAGACGTAACTTATTGACAATGAAGTCACTAACTTTTGTTTCAAGAGCATTATGTTTTGATACTGCATTAGCTATTGATATATCTAAAGCAACAAATGATACACTTTTAAAAAGGAAAGCTTCTTTTTTAACTCCAATTGCTAAGTCATTTTGTACAGAAATGGGTGCTAAAGTCGCAGATTTATCCATTCAGGTACATGGTGGAATGGGATATATAGAAGAAACTGGAATTTCACAAATTTATAGGGATGTAAGAGTTACATCAATTTATGAAGGAACAAATGGTATTCAAGCAATGGATTTTGTTGGTAGAAAGCTTGGATATAGTGGAGATATTGCATATTCAATCTTGCATGAACTTGAAAAAAATGAAGATTTTATAAAGTTAAAATATCCTGAATTATCAAAAAAAATAAACACTGCTAGAATAAGTATAAATAAAGCACTAGATTGGATGATAAAACAAAATGACTTGAATGATAGATACTCTGGAGCAGCATCTTTTTTAAGAGCTTTTGCATTGATACTTGGAGCAAATTACATGAGTAAAACCCTATTAACAACAAATGATAAAGATAAAGTAGAACTGGCACAATTTTTTCTTAATAATATTCTTCCTTTTTGTAATATTGAATCTTCTATTTCTACATTGGGTAAAAACAATCTTTATGAAAATGCGAATTCAGTATTCTAGGGTAAGGAAATTTGCATACTATTAAATATCCATTCAAAAATTTTCCTCAAGATAAAAAAATCGTTGAAGTTCAAAAAGGTGTTTACTGGATTAAAATTTTATTACCTTCAATGATTTCACACGTTAATGTTTATGTTTTGGAAGATGATGATGAAATAACTATAATTGATACAGGACTAGCTTGTGATCATTGTAAAAAGATTTGGTCTTTTTTAATAAACAGTAAATTTAAAAATAAAAAAATAAAAAGGATAATTATTACACATCATCATCCTGATCATATTGGTTTACTTGGGTGGTTTGTAAATAATTTTAATACAGAAATTTGGACTAGTAGATCTTCTTGGTTAACAGGTAGGATGTTGACTTTAGATAAGAAAAAAACAGTGTCTAATGAGACTTTAAATTTTTGGCTAAATGCAGGAATTCCTTTTGAAATAGTACAAGAAAAGAGTTTAGAAAAACCTTTTAATTTCATTGATTTTGTTGAACTTATTCCATTAGGTTACAAAAGAGTAATAGATAAAGAGATCTTAAATATTGGAGAAAATAAATGGATTGTAAATTTAACAGATGGACATGCTCCAGAACACATAACATTATATTCACCGAATTTAAAATTATTTATTACGGGTGATCAAATATTGCCTGGTATCTCACCTAATATAAGTGTTTATCCAACTGAACCACTTGCAGATCCTCTTGCAGAGTATTTAAAAAGTTTGGAAAAGTTACTCAAAATAAAAGATATAGGTTATTTAGTATTACCTGGACATAACTTGCCTTTTTATGGATTAAGTGTCAGAATTAAACAATTATTTAACCATCACAAAAAAGCTTTTAAAAGAATAGAAGATAGTGTTAGTAAAAAACCAAAAAGTGCATATGATATAATGTTTCCTTTATTTAAAAGAAAAATTGAAAAACATGAAATTGATTTAGCTTTAGGGGAAGCAGTTGCACACTTGAATTATCTTTGGAAGAGTGGAATTATTAAAAAAGAAAAAAATAAAAACGGTATAAATTTATTTGTAAAATGCACTTAAATTACAACAAAATCTAAAAAGGTGAAATTATGTCGGATTCTAACCACGAACATGGTAAAATGGATATTACAGACCAGAAGGAGACTTTTAGAAGGTTTATAAGTTTCGGTTTATACTTATTCTATGCTTCAATTGCAGCAATTATTTTTTTAGCAATTTTTAACTCATAAAATTTAGTATATGTCTCTCTGATTTTTCTTTCTTGCCAACTTTCTAGCTCTTCTAATTGCTTCTGCCTTTTCTCGAGCTTTTCTTACAGAGGGTTTTTCAAAATGTTGTTTAAGTTTCATTTCTCTAAAAACACCTTCTCGTTGCAATTTCTTTTTTAAAGCTCTCAATGCTTGGTCAACGTTATTATCTCGAACATGTACTTGCAAAATTAAATCCTTCTATTATTTAACTGGACTAATATCAATCTTATATTAAATTGTCTATACTTGTTTTTTTTTATATTTATATTAATGACATTTAAATCTGATAATTTAAAAAAGAAGATTCTTTTAAATGCAATTGGAATTGCTGTTTTTGATGGTTGGTCAAGTAAAACATTGCTAGAAGCCTCTTTATTATCCGGTGTTAAATCTACAGATACAAAAAAGTTATTCCCAAGGGGTGGGTTAGATTTAGCAAGATATTATCATGAATATGAAGATAATGTATTCTTAGACAGTTTAAGAAAAATAGATTTCAATAATTTATCACAATTTGAAAAAATTGAATTGGCATTATTCAAAAGATTTGAAATCATTTCAGTTAATAAAGAAGCATTTAGGAGAAGTATGTCATTATTTGCACTTCCTTTTCACCAAATTGAGGGATTAAATCTTGTTTTTTCTACGTGTGATTTGATTTGGGTAGAAATTGGTGATAAAAGTTTAGAATATGATTGGTATACTAAAAGAATAATTTTGGTTTCAATTTATTTATCTTCTTTACTTTATTTATTTGGGGATGATTCAAGTAATAATGAGCATACTTTTCAATATATAAGTAGGAGATTAAAAGAGATAAAAAAATTAGGAAAAATTAAAATAGATATTTCTGACTTATTTAGTTACTTTAATAATAAAATATTAAATAATATCCAAAACTAGACTAAATAATTAAAAAAATATCTCTTATTTACTAGTATTTATTATTATCATACTATAAAAAATGGTTATAACAGAAGTATTCTTAAATTAAAGGAGTTTAGATGGCTTTCCCACTAATGAGAAAAGCAACTGCAGTATGGTTAGTTGAAAACACATCTCTTACTTTTTTACAGATTGCTAATTTTTGTGGTTTACATGAATTGGAAGTCAGCGGAATTGCAGACGGTGAAGTTGCTAATGGTATAAGAGGAATGGATCCAGTTACAAGTAACCAGTTGACTTCAGATGAAATTAAGAGATGTGAATTAGACCCTAATTCTAAACTTGAATTAATTATTAATCCTGCGACCATTGGAGAAACCAAAAGAAGGGGTCCAAGATATACCCCATTATCAAAAAGACAGGATAAACCTGCGGCAATAGCTTGGTTAGTAAAATTTTATCCTGATCTTATGGATTCTCAAATCATAAAATTAGTTGGTACAACTAAACCTACTATTAAAGCAGTTAGAGAAAGATCTCATTGGAATATTACAAATATAGTTCCCACTGACCCAGTTCTACTTGGTTTATGTAAACAATTAGAATTAGACTCAGCAATTTCTAAGCTGGAGAAAAAAAGTAATATAGAAGTTGAAAATAATAGTAAAAATAAAAAAACAGACTTTTTAAATTCAATAAATTCAGATTTAGCTTTGAGTGACTTAGATAAAAATGATCTTAATAAAGAAGATATTCTGAAAAATGCTGAAAGTATTTTTGAACAGAAAGAAAAAAATTAAAATAATTATAGTTTAGAAGTTTTTATTTTTAATAAGCTGAAATTTTAATGTTTTCTGTAAGTGTTCTTCCACCATCTATAGTAATTATTTGACCAGTAATGAAACTAGAAAGAGAAGATGCAAGATATAAGACGGTTGATGCTGCCTCTTCTGTTTCACCAATTCTTTTTAAGGGGGTAGTCTCTTTTACTTGGTCATGTAAGTCCAAATCTTCTCTAATCATTTCTTTTAATGTGGTACTCATTATACTCCCCATAGCTACAGCATTTACTCTAATTCCTTTGTCAGCAACAGCAACAGCAAGGGACCTCGTTAATTGATTAACTGAAGCTGCACAAATAGAGTATGCAAAAGTTTCAGGTTGTAATAATCTATCTGCAATTGAACTAAGATTAATTATAGATCCATTGTCTTTGTTTCCTTCAATATTTTTTTGGTTGATCATTTTTTTTGCAACAATTTGGCTTAATCTTAAACTTACCATAAAATTTTGATCAAATAATTTTTGAAAATTATCTTTTTCTGGAATTAGAGCATTTGAGAGATTTATTTGTCGATATCCATTTACTAAAACCTCAATTTTTTCAAATTCGTCTATTGTAGTTGCTACTAGATTATTTAAAGTTAATTTTTTCGTTAAATCACCAGAGAATGCAATTACATTGAACCCCTTTTTTTTTAACAATTCTGTTTCTTCATTTAAAGATGCTTCATCCTCATCAGCTAAAACAACATTAGCCCCAGCAGCACATAAAAGTTGAGCAACAGAGAGACCAACGCCATTACTCGCTCCAGTTACTATTGCTGTTTTTCTAAATAAATTATATTCCATATCTTAACCATATTATTCAAGATTTAAATCAAATTATTTTTTGCTTTAATAATTTTATAATTTTCAGTTATATCAATATACTCATATTTTGGAAATAAATCATTGATTGATTTTTCATAAGATAATTCTTTGTTAAAAACCATCCACATGGTACCTTTTTTTGACAATATTTTTTTTGCAGACTTTATGAAATTAAATCCCATAGAAAGTTTAAATTGTTTGTCTTTATGGAAAGGTGGGTTCATGATTACATGATCAAAATTTTTTAAATATAAATTTTCATTCTCTATATCGATCCAATTAAATTTAGCTTTTATACTTGATATATTCATTCGTGCACTATTTAAAGCATTAAGATTAGACTCTATTAAATGTATTTGATTAATTCTAATATTCTGTTCTAGTGCTTTTGCTGACAAATAACCCCAACCCGCCCCCAAATCAGCTACCTTACCATGTAAGCAGTCTATAAATTTACTAGCTAATAAAAAAGATCCTTGGTCGACCCCTTTTTCTGAAAAGCATCCAGGGAGTGTTAAAAAATCAGAATTAATTTTTTTATATTTACCAAAGTTTTTCCATATTTTAATCCCTTTTGGGATTGATTGTGGTTTTTTTAAAATTCCAAATTTTCCATGAGATTTAGAAAAAATAGTTACTTTTATAAAATCACTTATTTTTTTTAAAAAAAAGTCTATTCCCAATTTATTATCGCCAATTATTAAAATTTCGCCATTTTTTTTTGTAATAAAAAAAGCAACTGCAATATTAAAGAAAGTTTCATTTCGACTTTTTGTAGTATTAACGAATGTAATATCGAATGATTTTGATCTTCTATTTCTAATACCTTTATGATTGACAAATGTATAATAATTTAACTTTCTGGCTTTATTAATGGATGATTTTTCTGGGTGACAAATCGTTAATTTTTTTAAACCAAGTTTTTTAAAGCTTTCAAAATCAGAAAAACCTAGTGCACATGCTTCAGACTCTAAATTATTTATCAAGTTATTTTTTTTTGCGTATAGAAATCTACTTGTAGTTTTACAACCTGACAAATTAATCTTTTTCCATTGTACATTGTAAAGGGTGTTGATTTTTTCGAGAAAATTCCATAACTTGCGTAACCTTAGTTTCAGCTATTTCATGAGGATAAACCCCTACAACCGCTAATCCTTTTTGGTGAATTGTAAGCATTATTGAGACAGCTTGTTGGTGGTCAATATTAAAAAATCTTTCCAAAATGTGAACTACAAATTCCATTGGTGTAAAATCATCATTAAGTAACAGAACTTTATACATTGATGGTTTTTTTGTCTTTGGCTTAGTTTGAGTTAATACTAAGGCATCTTGATCTATATCATTTTTTTTCGTCATTCTTAGAAGTAAACAAAATTAATTTTTTAATCATATAATAGTATATTTAATTAATATATGTTTAATTACCTTTTTTTCCATAATAATTATTTACATCTTGAAGTTTTAAGTTTTTTTTGTTTAAAAAAATAACATTAACAAGAAATTTTTAAAATTATCTATCAAAAAGTTTAATTCTTTTGTTTTTTTAACTTAATTAATATGTCTTTACTTATATTTACCCAGTATTTGGTACTTACTAAAAGGAATATTTTTTTCAAATTAAATTTTATATTCATTCTTTTTTTTATAAATGTTAGCACTCCAAGAAGTGCTATTTCACTTGAATTAGCAACTTATGTTATAGATGCAAGAAGTGGAGAATTTATTTATGGTAAGAACTATAAGAAAAAATTGCATCCTGCTTCTCTCACAAAAATGATGACTCTCTATCTTACCTTTAATGAAATAAAAAACAAAAGAATAAAATTAGACGAACTTGTCAAGATAAGCTCTAATGCTTCAAATGAACCGCCATCAAAATTAGGATTAAAAAAAAATCAAAAAGTTTCAGTAAGAAATTTATTGAGAGCAGCTGCGATTAGATCTGCAAATGATGCAGCAACAGCTTTAGGAGAACTTATTTCAGGTTCTGAAAGCAAGTTTGCGGATTATATGACACTAGCTGCAAGACAAATGGGTATGCGTGACACCACTTTTAAAAATGCTCATGGTCTTACTGCTTCAAAACATTTGTCCACTCCTAAAGATATGGCAATTTTAGCAAGAAGGTTAATATATGATTTTCCTGAATACTATAATATTTTTGGTAGAACTTCGGTTAATGTGATAGGTAGGACTTTATATAATACTAACAGAAAGTTTTTATCCCTTTATGAAGGTTCTGACGGAATTAAAACAGGTTTTACATCTTCTGCTGGATTTAATTTGGCAGCTTCTGCTAAAAGAGGTAATAAAAGGATAATAGGTATTGTCTTTGGAAGTAGTTCTGTTTCTCTCAGGAATAAAAGAATGTCAGAGTTACTTGATATTGGATTTTCGAATTCAAAGAAAATTATTGGATATAAGGATTTAAAAAAATTAAATTTATATCCTGATATGATTAATAAAACTGGAAAATACAGTCTATTAGAATTCAGTTATTTACCACTGAGAAGGCCAATTTTATTTAGTAATTTTAATTCTTTAGAGCAAAGCACTTTTAATGATAATGAAATAGAGAAATTAATTTTAGAAATGAATGATTTAGAAGAAAATAGCATCACAATTGTTGAGATTTCAAAAATCCCATTAATTAGACCTTTATCTTTAGTAAAAATCGACAAATCCTTTCAAAAGAAGAATGAAGATGATTATGAAAATATAGACATTAAAAACTATAGTATAAATGTTGGTTTTTATTTTAATAAATATAATGCTGAGCAGGACTTACCAAGTGTTTTGCTTAATGACACTAGTTTAACTGAAAAAGTAAAAGCAACAATTATAAATGATATTTATAAACAAAAGATGGGATTTAGAATCAATATTTCACCACTTTCAAAAAAAAATGCACTAAGAGCTTGTGAAAAAATAAAATCTACAGGAGAGCTTTGCGAAGTTTCAGATTAATATAAAGAATTATATTTTTTAGAAACCAAGACCTTCATATTTTTTCTTAAATTTGGAAACTCTTCCGCCTGTATCTAGTAACTTTTGTTTGCCTCCAGTCCATGCAGGATGAGAAGAGGGATCAATATCAAGGTTAATTTTATCTCCATCTTTACCATATGTTGATCTTGTTTTATATATTTCTCCTGTTGTAAGGACTACATCAACAAAATGGTAGTCAGGGTGTATATCTTTCTTCATTATTACTCCTTATTTTTATTAGATAAAGGTCTATAGTTAGTTTTTTCTGCGATTCTAGCTGATCTTCCACTTCTTTCCCTCAGATAATAAAGTTTAGCTCTCCTCACTTTTCCTCTTCTAATTACTGTTATTTTGTCTATATTTGGTGAATGTAGTGGGAAAATTCTTTCAACACCCTCCCCAAAAGATACTTTTCTTACAGTAAATGAAGCAGCTATGCCTAGCCCCCCTTTTCTGGATATTACAACTCCTTCATAATTTTGAACTCTGCTTCTACTGCCTTCACTTACTTTATAACCTATTCTTAATGTATCCCCAGGAGCAAAATCTGGTATTTCTTTATCCAATTTTTTTACTTGTTCAACATTTATTTGATCAATTATATCCATTTTTAACCCCACTAAGTTAACAGCTCCCTAAAGATTTATATATATCCCACAAGTCTGGGCGTCTTTTTTTTGTAAGTTCTTTAGATTTATTTAGTTTCCATTTTCTTATATTCTCATGATGTCCCGATAGCAATTCTTCAGGAATTGATAAATTTTTCCAAGTTTTAGGAACAGTGTATTGTGGATATTCCAACAAATTATTTACGAAACTTTCCTCATCCAATGATTTTTGATTCCCTAATACATGTGGTATAAGCCTTACAACTGAATCAATCAAGACCTGAGCTGCAATTTCACCTCCAGATAAAATAAAATCTCCAAGTGATAATTCAGGTATTTTATGAAAATTTAAAAATCTTTCATCAAATCCTTCATATCTTCCACAGATGATAGTAATACCTTTACATTTTGAAAAGCTCAATGCTTTGGACTGATTAAATCTTTTTCCTCTAGGTGACAATGCAACTATTGGCCATTGTGAGCGTGGATAAGAATTTTTTTTCAATATACAATTTAATGCATTATCCAAAACGTCAGCTTTTAAAATTTGGCCTGCTCCTCCTCCAGCAGGAGGACTGTCTATTGTTTTTCTTTTATCAAAGGCAAAATCTCTTAAATTAAAAGTTTCCAAATTCCACAACTTATTTTTCAATGCTTTTCCAATCAAAGAATACGATAAACATCCAGGAAACATTTCTGGAAATACTGTAAGAACATTAGCGGTCCACATATAATTCTTGCTCATTTTTGTTCCATAATTATTATCAATTCTCATCTACAAAATTTGAAATTATTTTTTTTTCTTCAATAAATACACTTGGAAAATTTTTTTTATCGAAATTAATCAAAATTTTTGAATTATTTTTATCTCTAATTATTTCAAGAATATCTCCAGCTCCGAAATTATATATTCCGGTTACCCTACCTATTAATTCATTTTTTTTATTAAAAACACAGCATCCTTCCAAATCTGAGTAAAAGAAGTCGTTTTTTTCACATTTATAAAACTTTTGCTTGCTAGCTAATAATTTTTTACCAACTAGCAATTTTGAAGTTTCAACACAGTTTGATGAAGCAATTTTAGCTAAAAATTGATTTTTTGAAGAATTATTTATCCTTTTATTAAAATTTATCTTAACTTTTTCATTAGTACTTTCTAAAAAAATGGGTTCATAATCAAATATTGATGTAGGTTCTTGACAATAAGAAACAATCTTTACTTGCCCTTTAATTCCATAAGTTTTAACGATTTGTCCAACTACAACTAAATCTTTTTTTTTATCAATATTCAACTGATTAATATATTAAAATTTGTAACTAAATTATTTTTTCTCATCATGTTCTTCTGCTTTTGGAGAAGAGTCTACTTTTTTATCATTATCTAAATTCTGTATTACTTGTTCTTTAGAATTTTTATTTTTTTCTTTATCTAAATTTGGATGATCTTCGGCTACACTTTCATCACCAGAAATAACATTAGTGGAAACTTCTTCTGATGAATTATCTGAGCTTGATTCTATATTTTCAATCCCATCCTCTTTAGCTTTTTTGTCTTCAACTTCTTTTCCAGTACGGACACTATTATCTTTTTCTAAAGGTTTATCTTTATTTTCATCTTTGATATCAGAATTTTCATTTTCCAATTTAGTTTGTTTTTCGGATTTAGAAGCCTCTCTTTCCAAAGTTGCCTTATGTTTTTTTCCTTTGTTAGGATTATTTCTCTTTTTATTTTCTAACACAGACAAGTTTTCAAGTAATCGAGATATCCTATCAGAAACCTGAGCTCCTTTTTTTAGCCAATCCTTTATCTTATCAATATTTAGGTTTACTCGATTGGGATCGTCTTTCGATAATAAAGGATTGTAAGTACCTAATTTTTCAATAAACCGTCCATCTCTTGGCATCCTACTGTCAGCCGCAACTACTCTATAAAAAGGTCTCTTTTTTGATCCACCTCTAGTTAAACGAATTTTGATTGCCATATATTATCTCCTACAGACTTAATAAATTTTTAATTTTTTTTCATTTTGTTATGGTTATTTTTTACTTCAGAAGTAATTGTCTTAAATATTTTTTCTGCAAAATTTGGATTTAAGTTAGCTTCTTTTGCAATCTTTAAAATCCTTTTTATTTGAAGTAGTTCCCTATCAGTATCAGATGAGGGGAGATTATTTATTGCTTTAATTTGTCCAATTTTATTTGTTTTTTCAAATCTTTCACCTAGCGTATAAATAAGAACAGAGTCAAGCCTGTCTATAGACCTTCTGTATTCATCCAATTTTTCTTTATATCTATTATTCATTTTTATTATTTTTTTTTCATAAAACCAGGAATATTTCCCATAATTTTTGAAAAATTATTTTGGTTGATTTGAGAAGACAACTGTCTGCTTAGATTAGGATTATTCTGTAAGATTTTGTCAAAATCTTCATCATTTCTTTTTCTACCAGTCATATCTCCAAGTAAATCTCTTAAAATACCTTTTCCACTTTTTCGACCAATTTTTTTCATCATATCGGACATTTGTCGATGCATCTTGATAAGTTTATTAACATCAGAAACTTCTTGTCCTGCACCATAAGCAATTCTTTTTTTTCTGCTAGCTTGCAAAATTTGTGGATAAGCTCTTTCTCTTCTTGTCATGGACAATATCAAGGCAATTTGTTTCCCTAAAATTTTGTCATCAATTTTTGAACTATCGATTTGTTTTGATATTTTACCAAATCCAGGTATCATACCCATCATACCTTTCATTCCACCCATTTTAATCGTTTGCTCAAGTTGCATTTTTAAATCATTCATATTGAATTGCCCTTTTTCAAGGCGTTTTAACATTTTTTCAGTTTTTTCAGTATCAAGTTTTTCTTGAGCTTTCTCTACTAAAGATACTATATCTCCCATAGCAAGTATTCTATTAGCTATCCTAGCTGGGTCGAATGCTTCTAATTCTGTAGATTTTTCTCCTACCCCAATAAATTTAATAGGTTTCTGGGTAATAGCTGTCATTGATAAAGCAGCCCCTCCTCTACTATCTCCGTCCAACTTAGTAATTATTATTCCATTTAATTTAGATAACTCATTAAATTTTTTTGCTACATTAACAGCGTCTTGACCAGTTAATCCATCAACTACTAAGAGTGTTTCATTAGGATTAATTTTTGATTTAATTTGAATAATTTCATCCATTAAATTGTTTTCAATATGCATTCTTCCTGCCGTATCGAGTATGAACACATCATATCCACCTAATTTGGCTTGTTGTTCAGCTCGCACAGCAATATCTACCGGTATTTGATTTGGAACTATTTCTAGAACATCAATTTGATTTTCATTCCCAAGTATTTTTAGCTGTTCCATTGCGGCCGGTCTGCTTGTATCTAAACTAGCAATTAAAACTTTTTTCTTTTCTTTTCTTTTTAGAAAATTTGCTAATTTTGCAGTAGTTGTTGTTTTTCCTGAACCTTGAAGACCTACCATCAAAATACTTGCTGGAGGAGAATCTATTTTAAGAGAATGGTCATTGTCATTTTTACTGGATAGTAATTCTATTAATTCGTCATTAACAATTTTTATAACTAGTTGAGCAGGCGACACGGATTTAATAACAGCTTGACCAGTTGCCTTAACCCTAATCTTTTCAATCAAATCTTTAACTACTTCTAAAGCCACGTCAGCCTCTAGAAGAGAAATTCGTACCTCTCTCAAAGTATTATTAACATCTTCTTCAGTAACAATTCCTTTTTTTGTTAATTTTTCTAAAATATTTGTTAAATTTTTTGAAAGAGTGTTAAACATAAATAAACCAATATTTCTTAAAATTAAATATAACTAAAATTTTAAATTACCAGATTAGTATTTGGATCTAGGCTAATTTTTATTATTGGTCAAGTAGTATGTAATTTTGCTTACTTGCAAAAAAATTATGGTATTGTTAAGTGGTAATTATGCAAAATTTTAAAATCATATCATTTTACGTTTTTGTAAATCTTAGAAATATTGATTTAAAAGCAGAATTAATCAAAAAAAAGTGTAATGAAAATAAAATAAAAGGTTTAATTATAATAGCGGAAGAGGGTATTAATGGTACACTTTCGGGATCAGAAAAATCTTTAGATGAATTAATGTATTTTCTCACTAATGAAATTTGTTTATGTCAAATGAATATTAAAGAAGCTTTTTCAAAAATACATGCTTTCTCTAGATTAAAAGTCAAGATTAAAAAAGAAATTGTCACATTTGGTATTAGTGAAATTTTACCCTACAATAAAACAGGTCAATATATTGAACCGGCTGATTGGAATGATTTTATCAGTAATGATGATACTATTACTATAGATACAAGAAATGAATATGAAGTTAGAATTGGTTCTTTTAAAGGTGCATTAAATCCAAAAACCCAATCTTTTAGTGAATTTCCAAAATGGTGGAAGAAAAATAAAGAAAAATTAAAAGGAAAAAACATAGCTATGTTTTGTACTGGTGGAATTAGATGTGAGAAATCTACAAAATTTCTTTTAAAAGACGGTGTTAAAAATGTTTATCATTTGAAGGGGGGAATTTTAAATTATTTAAAATCTCAAAAAGATAAAAATAGTCTTTGGCAAGGTGAATGTTTCGTTTTTGATCAAAGAGTTTCAGTTGATGAGAACTTAAACAAAGGTAAATGTATTTTATGTCATGCTTGTAGGGAACCGTTAACTCCTGAAGACTTAGAAAATTTTAAATATGAGGAAGGAGTTAGTTGCCCTTATTGTTTCTATAAGACTAATGACTTTAAGAAAAATAATTTTAGAGAAAGGCAAAAACAAATTCGCTTGTTTTTTGAAAAAGGTGAAAAACATCTTAAGCATTTTTAAAATAACAAAAAATCCACAATATAGATTATTGCAAGCTTAATGATTACAAGTGGAAATTATTTAATGAGTGATTTAAAATTATTGTACAAAGATTTAATCAAGAATGAGAGTTTTGAAGAAGATAAATCTCAGTATAGTGCTGTAAAAATACTGGATAAGTTACAGTTTCAAATCTCAAAACGGAATAAAAAAAGAAATATCTTAAGTATAATTTTTACCATTTTAACAAGAAATTATTTTCAAAATGAGTCTTTTTTTATAACAGGAATTTATTTGCATGGAGGAGTAGGGACTGGGAAATCGATGATTATGAATTTGTTTTTCAAATGTGTCAAAATCAAAGAGAAAAGAAGAGTTCATTTCCACGAATTTATGAATGAATTTCATCAGGAAACAAAAAAAATTAGAAATTTAAAAAATAAGGATCCTATTAAAAAAATTTGTGATGATATATCAAAAAAAATTAAAGTGTTATGTTTTGATGAATTTCAAATAGTTGATATTACAGATGCTATGATAGTAGGAAGATTATTTGAAGAACTTATAAAAAAAAATGTCATAATAATTACTACATCTAATTTTAAACCTTTTGAACTTTATAAAAACGGTTTAAATAGAAAGTTATTTTTGCCTTTCATAGAGTTTATTGAGGACAAATTTAATATTTTAGAGGTCGATAACAAAATTGACTACAGGAAAAAAAAACTTACAATCCAAAATAGATTTTTCCTAGAAAAAAAAATAAAAGATTTGGATAGGTTCAATACTTTATGGGAAAATTTCAATGGAAATAATAGTACTGAATTTACAATTATTTATCAAAGTAGGAAATTCAGGTTAGAAAAATTTGTTAATGGGGTTTGTAGAATTTCTTTTAAAGAGTTATGTGAAAATCCGTTGAGTACTTTGGATTACTTGGAACTTTGTAAATATGTTAAAGTACTTTTTCTAGAAAATATTCCTCATCTGAATAATTCTCAAAATGACTTTGCAAGAAGATTTATAAATTTAATTGATATTCTTTATGAAGCAAGGATAAAATTAATATGCTTTTCTTTTGTTGAACTTGAAAAAATTTATAAAGGAAGTAAACTTGAAAAAGAGTTTATGAGGACAATTTCAAGATTAAATGAAATGATAAGTAATGATTGGTTTAATTAAGGTTATTATTGTTTTGTGAGAATTTTTTTACCAATTTTTGATATTCAAAACTCAGAGTTCCATTAAATTTGTTTGTTTGAATTAACTTTACATTTATTAAATCTCCCACATCAGGGGAAAAAAATGTTTTATTTAATTTTTTTTTCCTTTTAAATATTTTTCTTTGGTAATTATTTAAATCTTCAACCAAACATTCACCTTGAATATGAATGTCCTTCAAAAAAAAGAAAATTTTATTTTTCACAATCGCATATATAATTGCATCAAAGTTTTTATTAATGTTCCTGCTCATGTAACTTGCTAAGTACCTAAGATTAGTTTGTCTTTCTGCTTTGATTGATTTGCGTTCAGTAGAACTAATGTGAGCGCTTATTTGATCATATTTCAATTTGTGAAATTTTCCCTTTTTGTCTGAACTCCATCCTAAATGTAAATGAAGTAGTCTATGTATGAGAAGGTCAGAATATCTTCTTATTGGGGAAGTGAAATGTACATATTTATTCAAACTTAATCCAAAATGCCCACTAATTTCAGATGTATAGTAAGCTTGAGACATATTTTTCAGAATGATGATACTTATTAAGTTTTTAATATTAGTATCTGTTTGAAGGTTTAATATTTCATTAAAGTGACAAGGTAGTGTTAATTTTTTGCCAGAACTAAACCCTAGTAAAGATAAACTTTTATTTAATTTGTTTATATTTATAATATTTGGACTCTCATGGTGTCTGTAAATTATTGGCAATTTTGATTTTGATAGGGTTTCACCAACACTAAGGTTAGCCATTATCATGAAATTTTCTACTATTTCATGAGAATTAAGTGATTTATCCTCAATTAAACTAAGACTATTATTAATATCATTGTTAATGATTTTAGGTTCAGAAATTTTAATAGCCAAAGATTTAGAGTTTACTTTTTTTAAGAGGTTACTTGCTTGAACCAAATTATTAATTAATTTATTTTTCTCTTTTTTAGCAGTATTGTTTTTTAAAATAATTTCTTCAACTTCATCATAATTTAAGTTGTGCTTAACTTTTATTTTTCCCTTATAAAAAGTATGTCCTAACTTATTACCATTTTTATCAAAAGTAATCTTCAAAGTAATAGCAAATTTTGTTTGATTTTCTTCTAATGAACATAAGTTGTTAGAAATCTCCTTTGGTAACATAGGGATTACAAAATCATGTAGATAGGTTGAATTTCCTCTTAAAAGAGCCTCATTATCTATTTGACTATCCATTTCAAAAAAAGAAGAAACATCAGAGATTGCAATCCATATTTCACAAAAAATTCTATCCTCTTTAATTGAAATAGGAAAATTTGCGTAAATTGCATCGTCTCGATCTTTAGCATCTATTGGATCAATGGTTACAAATGGAATATTTACTAGATCTTTTTCATAAGAAGATTTTATTCTTTTAATTTTATTCAATTCGTATATTACAGATTTTTGAAATTTTTTGTAAATTCCATATTCTTTCGTAGATAAGTATGAATATAAATCTGCTCGATTGCTATCCCCATATTCTTTTTCAATATTATTGACTTTAAGTTTTTCTCTATTTGGTTTTGAGGGGACTTCTATTTCTAGAATTTGATTATTTAATAAACTTTTTGTAACAGTATCTTGGACATAAATTGGTTCACCATAAAATTTATTAGTTGGATTTATTATCAATTTATCGTCAACTAAATTTGAAATGCCTATAATTTTTTGAGAAGAAGGTTTAATTATTTTTATAAATTCAGCAGAGAAACTTTTAGAATTTTTTTTTTCAATTAATGTAGTTTTGACTAGTAATTTATCACCAATAGAAAATTTATTTAAATGAAATTTGTGTCCTTTAATATATATCTTCGGTAAAGGAATTCTTAAATTCCATAATGGTGGCTCTAGATAAATTGTTCCCGAAGTATTTATTTTATTTACTATTAATATATCAAATGATGAAATTTTAGATTTCAGTAGAGGCTTAGTTCGATATTTTTTTTTTTAATTGGCATATATGGAAATAATCTTTTTAATATTGTAAAATAGTGCGTCTCTAAGCTTAAAATTTGAATTATTTCAGTATGATTATCTAAATATTTATTTGAAATTACAAATTCGCGTAGTTCATTTTCGGTCAAATAACTTTTTAAAAAACCTGTAGGATTCATTGGAATTTCATTTACCTCTTTTTTTGGAATTTAATAACTCTAAAGCAATGTTTAGATCGATTTCTTCTAACTTATCCTTATTCTTTATGCCTACATTATTTTTTTTATATTTAATATAAGGACCAAATTTACCATCCATTAATTGAATTTCGCCTCCATCTGGATGAAAACCTATTACTCTTATTAATGAAGTTACCCTTTTACTGCTGTTATTTTTATTTAAGTTTTGAGATAATAACTCTACTGCTCTATTCATTCCAATTTCAAGGAACTCTTCTAATTCTTTAACGTTTGCATAAGTATTATTATGTTTGATGTATGGACCATATGGCCCAATTGCCGAATGTATCGGATTGTTATCTTCTGGATGACTGCCTAAAACTTTTGGCAAATCTAAAAGTTTTTTTGCAATATCAATATTAACTTTACTAATTTCAAAATTTTTTGGAATAGATGTTCTCTTTGGTTTTGGGTTTTGTTCAGAGCTATTTCCTAATTGCACGTATGGCCCAAATCTTCCAGATTTTAAAAAGATTTCCTCACCATTTTTGTAAAATCCTAAAGAATCATCCTTAGATTTTGTATTAAGACTTTCTGTTGTAATTACTGCAAAAGGTCTTACGAAATTACAATCAGGGTAGTTTGAACATCCAATAAAGGCACTTCCTGATCTAGATGTTCTAATAGAAAGCTTTCCATTATCACAATTATGACACATACGTGGATCTTTTTCGCTGTCAGTGTTTGGAAATATATGTGGTGTAAGTATATCATTAATTCTGCTCAATACTTCAGAGATGCGTAAATCACTAGCTGCTTCAATTGTGGGGTAAAATTCTTTCCAAAATTTTGATAGAATCCCAACCCACTCTGATTTGCCAGAGGAAATATTATCTAATTCAATCTCTAACTCAGCAGTATAATCATATTCTACATATTTTTTGAAATATTCAGTAAGGAAAATAGAAATCAATTTTCCCTTATCTTCTGGAATTAATCGATTTTTTTCTTTTCTAACGTATTGACGAGACTGAATATTAGAAACTACTGAAGCGTAAGTCGAAGGTCTTCCAATACCTAGTTCAACCATCTTCTTTACTAATGAGGCTTCGGAATATCTTGGCTTTGCTTGTGTGAAATGTTGAAGAGGAATTATATCTTCGATAGATACTTCATTTCCTTTTTCCAGGACAGGTAATTCTTTATTTTCATTAGTATCAATGTCTTCATTATCATCATAAGAAAAAACTTTTCTAAACCCTTGAAATTTTATAACTCGACCAACAGCCTTTAATGTATTTCTTTCATTCTCACTTTTCAAAATTACAGTAGTTGTTTCAGATAGCTCATCTTCCATTTGAGAAGCAAGTGTTCTATTACGAATTAATTCATACAATTTTTTTTGATTTGGTTCTTGTAAATTTAAATTTTCTGCTGTTTTACTTATATCAGTTGGTCTTATACATTCATGAGCTTCCTGTGCATTAGCAACTTTATTTTTATAAAATCTTGGGTTCTCAGGTAAATACTTATCACCATAAATTTCCTGGATATTTTTTCTGGTTGCAGAAACCGCTTCTGGTGCCATGTCAATTCCATCTGTTCTCATATATGTGATATATCCAGCTTCATATAATTTTTGAGCAACTGACATAGTCTGCTGGGTTCCCATAAATAGTCTATTATTAGATTCTTGTTGTAATGTTGAAGTTAAAAAAGGAGGTAAAGGTTTTCTTCTTTTTGGTACAGAATTAATATCGTAAATAAAAAATTTTGAATTTTGGTATTCTTTTTTGACTTTATTAGCTTTTTCTTCAGAATTTATGGTAAATTTTTCTATTTTAGTATTATTAAATTCTATACCTTTTGCTTCAAAAAAAGTAATTTTGTTATATTTCAATTTTAGATCTATTGACCAATATTCTTGTGGTTTGAAAGATTCTATTTCCATCTCCCTTTCAACAATAAGTCTCAGTGTCGGTGATTGAACCCTTCCTGCTGATTGAAACCCAAAACCTACTTTTGTAAGAGATGGAGACATATTATATCCTAGAAGATAATCTAAAGCTCTTCTTGCTAAATAGGCTTCAATTAATGGGACATCTAAATTACGTGGGTTATTTATAGCTTCTAATACTGCGGACTTAGTAATAGCATTAAAAACAATTCTTTGAATTTTAGTATCATTCGTTACACTTTTTTGTTTTTTTAAAATCTCAACTAAGTGCCACGAAATGGCCTCTCCTTCTCTATCAGGATCTGTTGCTAATATAAGATGATTATCTTTAGATAATGCTGATTTAATTTCTGAAATATGTTTTGTACTTTTAGGATTAATTTGCCATTTCATTGAAAAGTTATTATTTGGGTCTACAGATCCTCTTTTGTCATTTAAATCTCTAACGTGTCCATATGAAGCTAAAACAGTAAAAGAACTTCCTAAATATTTATTTATAGTTTTTGCTTTTGCGGGCGACTCTACGATAACTACTGCCATTAACTAATCCAAACTGTTAACTACTTCTTCCACCAATTGTTATCCCACTAAGATAGATAGTAGGTTGTCCTACCCCAACAGGCACCCATTGACCAGCTTTTCCACAGTTTCCAATTCCTGGATCTAAGCGTAAGTCATTACCTATTCCGTGTATTTTTTTCATAGCATTTGGCCCATCACCAATAAGGGTTGCACCTTTAACAGGATATAATATATTTCCATTTTCAACTCTATAAGCCTCAGTGCAAGAGAATACAAATTTTCCATTAGTTATGTCCACTTGGCCACCAGAAAAACCTACAGCATAAATCCCATCTTTTAAATCACTCAAGAGGTTTTTAGGATCCTCTTTTCCTGAAGACATAAATGTATTAGTCATTCTTGGCATTGGAGGGTGGGCAAAACTTTGTCTTCTGCCATTACCAGTAGAATTGGTATTCATTAATCTAGCATTTTGTCTGTCCTGCATGTAATTTACTAATATACCGTTTTCAATAAGTATGTTTCTTTTACTAGGGGATCCTTCGTCATCAAAAGTAAGGGACCCTCTTTTATCTTGTATTGTTCCATCATCTATAACAGTAACGTTATCTGATGCAACTTTTTTACCTATCATATTCGAAAAGGCTGAAACTTTTTTTCTATTAAAATCTCCCTCCAAGCCGTGTCCTACAGCTTCATGTAACATAACACCAGGCCATCCTGGACCTAAGACTATGTCCATTACACCGGCAGGTGATGGTTTAGCTTTGAGGTTAACATTTGCAATTCTAATAGCCTCATTTACATGATTTTTCCAAATTTTTTCTTTCATTATTTCTTTTAGATTAAATCTACCACCTCCTCCGGAAGAGCCACTTTCTCTTCTGCCGTTTTCTTCAACTATGATAGAGATATTAATTCTTACCATTGGTCTTATATCTTTAATAATTTCCTCCGTGGGTCTTAAAA
This sequence comes from uncultured Alphaproteobacteria bacterium, assembly GCA_902541695.1. Classification (GTDB taxonomy): domain Bacteria; phylum Pseudomonadota; class Alphaproteobacteria; order Rhodobacterales; family Rhodobacteraceae; genus CACIIZ01. Next base: position 156,503 of record CACBRT010000001.1, read on the forward strand.
TTACAATTTCTTGCATGGAGGCATTTAAACTTACGGAAACTTGTTTAATTTTTTCGTCAGATTGTCTGGCATATTCATCAATTTTTTTTAGTAATTCTATTTTACTTGAAAGTACTATATTGCTGAATGGATTTTCGTCAGTATAAATTCTTTTAGCGTTTTCTGTTGGATTTATATTATCTTTCATGAATGTGTCAGATTCTTTTTTTGAAAAAGATATAGATTTTGACGCATTTCTGATTTTTTCATTACTAATTTTTGAAGAGTGAGAATAAGCTGTTCTTTCTCCTTTTACAGCTCTGATGCCAAACCCTTCTTTCGAATTAAATGATGATTGTTTTAATTTATTATTATCAAAAAGAAAATTTTCATTTTGGGATCTTTCTAAAAAAATTTCTCCATCATCTACACTTTTTGTTGCATTTTTCAAACAATTCAGAGTTTTCTTTAAATCCAAATTTGTTTCAAATGGGTTAAAGGTTGCGTCTATTTCACTCATTTCATTCATTTCTCTGATTTATTAATATTTAATAATTTTTTATTTAATCTAGTTTTTTGGTTCATACAGTCATATATTTATAAATGTGATTCATAGTTGTCTTTTTAAGGGGGGGTCAATGCATTTTTTTCGTATATCTTACAATAAATTATTTTTTATCATTTTTTTAAACTTATTCCCTCTTTATGTGTTTGGTTTAGACAACTTTAATGATCTAGAAGTTATAGGTAAACCAGAGTACGCTGGAATTAATTTTCAACCTGCCGTAACTGAACTAGCTCGAGACATTAGATGGTTAGATAATTTTCTTTTGATTATAATCACATTAATCTCTTTATTTGTTATTTTATTATTGGGGATTGTAGTATTTAAATTTAACAGAAAATCAAATCCTGAACCATCAACATTTACACATCACTCAACTTTGGAAATAACTTGGACATTAGTTCCTACAGGGATTTTAATAGTGATAGGTGCATTTTCTCTACCAATTCTTTTTAAGCAACTTAACATTCCTGAATATGACTTAACAATTAAAGCAACTGGTAATCAATGGTATTGGTCATATGAATATCCTGATCAAGAAATATCTTTTGATTCTTTTATGCTTACAAAAGAAGAATTATCAAGCCATGGTTATTCTGATGATGAATATTTATTAGCAACTGACAATCCAGTAATTGTACCAGTTGGATCTGTTGTAAGGATGCAGGTAACTGGAGGTGATGTTTTACATGCATGGAAAATTCCAGCTTTTGGTGTGCACATGGACGCAGTACCGGGCCGATTAAACGAAACTTGGTACAAAGTAGATAAAGAAGGTGTATATTTTGGTCAATGTTCAGAACTTTGCGGATTAAATCATTCATATATGCCAATTGTAGTCAAAGCTGTTTCCAAGGACAAATATGAAAAATGGATACAAAACGCTGCTATTGAATTTTCTTCTACAAATAGAATTAGTGATATAAAATTAGCAAAGAAATAGTTTATTCATCAAACGACAAAATCTATAGATAATAAATAATATGTACGCAAATAATACAGAACCATTAGCCATTGATTATATTGAACTTTTGAAAATAAAAGTTATGCGCTTAGCTATTTTTACCGCAAGTGTAGCTATGATTATTGCACCCACTTCTTTAAACCCTTTTATAGCATTAGGGTCTATTGTTTGTATTGCATTAGGTGC
>CACBRT010000002.1 GCA_902541695.1 uncultured Alphaproteobacteria bacterium
GTATAATATTCATCAGTTTATTTTGTAATGTTGAAATAATTAATCCTATGCTAAAACAAAATAATTATGCTTATTGGGAAAAAATAATTCCTAAATATTGGAAAATAAATAATAATTTTGAAAAATTGAATTCAGAATTTGATATCAATTTTGAAGCTAGTAATAAAAAAAACAAAAAAATTATTATTAAAGTAATGAGAAGATCTTGTGATAGGGAATTTTTAATAGGTCAAATAAATTTTTTGAATTTTTTAAATAAGAGTGAATTAAAAATTCCAGTCCCAAAAATTTGTAAATCTAAGAATGGTAATGACTTTGAAATAATTAATGATGAAAACAATAATGAAAGATATGTATGGGTTGTTAAAAAAATTGATGGGATACTTTTTTCGGATTTTAATCCAAAAACGAATGATTTAATTTTTAACCTAGGAATAAAAGTTGGTTCACTAGATTTATTTTGTCAAAGGTTTAAAAAGGATTTGAAAATTCCAGATAATAAGTGGAATCTCACGAACCCTTTTTGGGTAGAAAAACACTTTTCTGCAATTTCAGATTTAAAAATTAAAAATGCATTAATAAAAATTTTAAATGATTATAGAAATATTGCTAACAATTTAAAAAATTTAAAATCATATTGGATTCATAATGATTTAAATGATCAGAATTTATTAGTAAAATATAATATAGACAATCTGCCTGAAATAACTGGTATATTGGATTTTGGGGATTTAGCTTTTTGTCCTAGAATTTGTAATATTGCTATTTGCTCTGCATATTTGTTGATTTTACCAGATATTGGACTGGAAAAACAACTCCATTTTTTAAGAGGTTATCATCTTAAAAATTCAATTACAGAGGATGAGTTAGATATTCTTTATACATTAATAATGTTAAGAATTGCTGTAAGTTATGTAAACTCAATTGTTATGTCTAAAAAAAAACCTAATGACCCTTATGTTGTAATATCACAAAATGATACAAAAAATTTTTTGTTGAGTATGACTGAAAATAAAGACTTTATAACAGCTAGATTTAGGTACAGTTGTGGATTTTCACCATTAAGATCTTCCAATGATGTAGAAAAATTTTTAAATTCGGGACTCAATAATTTTTTTCCAGCAATAAAAGGCAATTTAAAGACTGCAAAAGTTATTAACTTAGATCCACAAAATTGTTCAATACCAGAAGATCCTTTTAATATTTTGGATGAAGAGGCGTTAAATTTAACTAATTGTAACCAACAAAATAATGCTGATAATTATTACTTAGGTAAATATTTAGAGCCGAGACTTATCTATACCTCAAAAAACTTTTTTGAAGGTGCTGATAAAAACTCTAGTCGTAGGACTATTCATCTGGGGGTAGACGTTTTCTGTAAAACAAATACACCTGTTTATTGTCCTTATGACGGAGAAGTTATTTTTGTTGATAATTGTCAAGAAAGACTTGACTATGGTGGGTTTATAGTCCTAAAACATTACACACATACAGGATCATTTTTCTTTTCTCTTTTTGGTCACTTAGATCCTAATTCTATTAATCTTAAAGTTGGTCAAAAAGTAAAAAAAGCAACAAGACTTGCAAAAATTGGAAGTTTTAAAGTAAATGGTGGGTGGGAACCGCACTTGCACTTACAAATTTCATTAGGTTTTTGTAAAGGAAAAAATTGGCCTGGTGTATGTAATGAAAAAGAAAAATATTTCTGGGAAAAGTATTGTCCAAGTCCAGCTCCATTCTTGGGTGTAAGCACAGAAAAGATTAAATTTAAAAGTGTAGATAAAGAATTATTAATAAAAAATCGTAAAAATCATTATTCACGAAATTTAAAAATAAGCTATAAAAAACCTCTAACTATTTTGAGAGGTTATAAAAATTATTTAATAGATGAAAATGGTAAATGTTTTTTAGATTTTTATAATAATGTTCCACATGTTGGTCATTCGCATCCGAGAATAGCAAAATTAGTTTATAATCAATTAAAACTTGTCAATTCAAATACACGGTATTTGCACCCCATCCAAAAATTGGTTTCTGAAAATATATTATCTAGATTTTCAAAAAAATTTAGTCATATTTTTCTTGTTAATTCAGGTTCTGAGGCTAACGAATTAGCACTTCGTTTGGCCAAAGCTTACACTGGTTCTAAAGAATTTATAACTTTTGATCATGGATATCATGGTAATACAAATGGTGTTTTGGAAGTTTCTCCATATAAATTTAATAAACCTAACGGAATTGGTAGAAAAAAGTGGGTTCATGTTATGGACTGTCCTGATCCTTTCAGAGGAGTGGATCCAAGATTTCAAATAGATGCAATTTTAGATAAACTGAGTTCAAAAAATAAATCAGTAGCTGGCTTCATTTCCGAGATCTTTCCAAGCGTTGCAGGACAAATAATACCTCAGCGTGGTGTATTGAAATATATTTATGAAAAAGTAAAGAAAGCTGGTGGATTATGTATAGCAGATGAAGTTCAAACTGGTCTTGGTCGTTTGGGTGAGTTTTATTTTGGATTTGAGCAACAAAAAGTTGATCCAGATATTGTTGTACTAGGTAAGCCAATTGGTAATGGTCATCCCATTGGAGTTGTAATTACAAAAAGCAAAATTGCAAAATCATTTAATAATGGAATTGAATTTTTCTCAACATTTGGGGGATCAGATCTCTCATGTTTTATAGCAAATGAAGTTTTAAAAATAGTTGATGATGAAAATTTAAAATTTAATTCCAAAAAAATGGGAAATTTTTTAATCAAAGAACTTGAGAAACTTAAGTCTAAATTTCCAATTATTGGGGATGTCAGAGGTATAGGCTTATTTTTAGGGGTAGAAATAATAACTAATATTCAAACTAAGGAGCCTGGAACTTTAGAGGCTGAATATATTTGCAATAGACTTAGAGAAAAAAGAATTTTAGTAGGTTTAGAAGGCCCTTACAATAATGTAATAAAAATAAGACCACCATTATGTGTCGATCATGATGATATAAATACTTTTTTAAAATTTTTTAGTTATATACTTGAAGAAACATTCTTAAACACAGTGCCTGAAACACGATAGAATTTTCTAATGAATACTAAATCAAAAAAAACTTTCTCAGAAAGAAATACTAAAAGTAAATCTAAGTTATTAATTATTGCAGAACATGCTGGGAATGAAATTCCAGTAGAATTACGTAGTTTAGGGCTTAAAAAAAATGATCTCAATCGACATATCTCTCATGATATTGGTGTATATGGATTATGTGAATTCTTATCAAAAAAAGTAAAGGATCAAATTATTTTGTCAAAATTCTCAAGATTATTAGTGGATTTAAACAGGGGTATTAATTCACCAGATTGCATTAGAAATTTTAGTGATGGATCATTTATTCCTTTAAACAACGGACTGTCAGAAAATGAGAAAATATCAAGGATTAGAGCATTTTATACCCCTTTTCATGAAAAACTATCAGATATTATATCAACAAAAAAAATTGAAATTATACTTTCAATTCATAGTTTTACTCCAAAACTATATGAAGAAAATATTCAAAGGCCTTGGCATTGTGGAATTCTATATGGCTTGTCAGAAAAACTTGGGAATTATTGTATAGACTTTTTAAGGCATAATTATAAATTTACTGTTGGTAATAATGAACCCTATGGCGTAAATAACAATGATGATTATATCATTTCCAAATTTGGGGATAAAAAATCTATCCCTTCAATTATAATTGAAATTAGGCAAGATTTAATTTCAGATTACAAAGGGCAAAAAACTTGGAGTGAGATAATCCGAAATATGATTGATAATTGTCTATACAATTATCAACATTAATAAAAGTTTTTTGGTATTCCAGCTGATAAAATTTTACCACTTACCACTTCATTTTTAAATAAATCCTTTATGTTTTTACACAAAATAATCAAATCTTTTAAATCAATTCCTGTAGATATTTTCATAGAATTAAATAAATAAATTATATCTTCTGTTGCTACATTTCCAGAAGCTCCTGGCGCAAATGGGCAACCTCCTAATCCAAGCAAAGAACTATCAAATTTTCGTATTCCCAAATCAAATGCAGTTAAAACATTTGCTATACCTAAACCGCGGGTGTCATGGAAATGAGCAAAAATGTCAAGATCGCCTACTAATCTAATTAAACTATTAAAAAGCATTTTTACTTGTTCAGGGTTAGCGTAGCCAACAGTGTCTGCAATTGTAATTTCGTCGACACCTATTTCAATTATTTTTTCTACTATATGAAGCACTTTTTGGTTGGAAACTTCTCCTTCTATTGAGCAACCAAATGATGTAGAAATTGCGACACCTATTTTGCTACGTTTTTCTAAGCTTTTATTATACGATACTATTTCAGATAATTCAGTTATTGACGATTTGATGTCCTTATTGATATTAGCTTTATTGTGAGACTCACTAGCAGAGATAACACAATTTATTTTTTCTGCTTGGAGTCCTAATGCTTTTTTTGCTCCAAAAAAATTTGGAACTAATACTGAACTTGTTAATCCAGAAATACTGTTTGCAGCTTGCAGTATTTTTTCAGAATCAAAAAATTGAGGCACAATTTTTTTAGGTACAAAAGAGGTAACTTCAATTTCTTTAAAATTAAGAAATGCTTGCATATTTAACCACTCAATTTTTTTTTCTGTTGGTAATATTGTTTTTACCAGCTGTAGGCCATCTCTTAACCCAACTTCCCTTATCAAAACTTCTTCCATTATTAGTGACCTTTAAATTTTGGAGGACGTTTTTCATTGAAAGCCAATATGCCTTCCTGTCGATCTTTAGTGATAATTGTCCTGTTGTAACATTCAATCTCAAAAGAAAGCCCATCAGAGAGGGACATTTGTAATCCCTTTTTAACAGAATTTTTGGCTTGTTTTATAGCAATTGGAGCATTTTGAGCAATCATTTTTGCAATTTTAGTTACTTCTAACATAAGTTGATTACCATCAAAAATCTCATTAACCAAGCCCCAATTTTTTGCTTCCAAAGCTGTAAAAGTTTTTCCAGTTAAAATTAGTTCTAATGCCCTTTTTTCACCAACAGCTCGTGGTAAGTTTTGTGTGCCTCCAGCACCCGGAATAATGCCTAATTTTGTTTCAGTTTGTGCAAATAATGAATGTTTTGCAGCATATGCAATATCTACAGCAGATACTATTTCACATCCTCCTCCATATGCTGCACCATTTACAGCTGCAATAATTGGAACAGGACAGTCTTTTATTGATCTTATCATTCGCTCATATAACTTGTGTTGAGTAAACCATTTTTCGGAAGTCATTTCATTTCTTTCTTTTAGATCACCTCCCGCACAAAATGCTTTTTCCCCATCTCCAGTAAGTATTATTACTCTTGTTTTTTTATTTCCTATAGAAAAATCTTCAAAAAAAGTATAGATCTCTTCAGCCATTTTAGAATTGAAAGCATTTGACGCTTCTGGCCTGTTTAAGGTGCAAATTATTATCTCATCTTCAATATGATTGATAGATATTGTTTCATTATCTGAAGTTTCCATTTTTATAAATATTTCCTAAAAATTATTAACTATTTATCTTTTATATTATATTATTTAAATTCTGAGTTTAAGTAATTTATAAATTTTATTTAGGAAATCTGATATGAGTACTAATGATATGCATCAAGAAATTAGGGATGCAGTTAGTAAGATGTGTCTAAAATTTGATAACAAATATTGGCAGAATTGTGATGAAAAGGACCTTTATCCTACTGATTTTGTAAAAGAATTAACTATTTCTGGTTTTTTAGCATCTTTAATTCCAGAAAAATATGGGGGTGCAGGTCTTCCATTATCTGCAGGTGCTGTAATTCTTGAAGAAATTCATAAATCAGGCGGAAATGCTGCAGCTTGTCATGCTCAAATGTATACAATGGGCACAATTTTAAGACATGGGAGTGAGAAGCAAAAATCAAATTTTCTTCCAAAAATTGCTTCAGGTGATTTGAGATTGCAAGCTTTTGGTGTAACTGAACCAAATAGTGGATCAGATACACTTTCTTTAAAAACAACTGCAGTTTTTAACGGAGAGAAATACATAATTAATGGCCAAAAAATTTGGACTTCTAGAGCAGAGCATTCAGACTTATTACTTTTACTAGCAAGAACAAAGCCTCTTGAGGAGGTTAAAAAAAAGACTGAGGGATTATCTGTTTTTCTTATAGATATGAGAGATCATATAGGTACATCCTTGACCATAAAACCTGTAAAAACAATGATGAATCATTCAACAACTGAAATGTTTTTTGAAAACCTTTTAGTCTCGCCTGATAATTTAATTGGCGATTGTAATGATGGTTTTAAATATATTCTTTCTGGAATGAATGCAGAAAGAATTTTAATTTCTTCAGAATGTATTGGAGATGCAAAGTGGTTTTTGAAAATGGCTACAGATTACTCTAAAGATAGAAAAGTCTTTAACCGTCCAATCGGTCAAAATCAAGGAATTCAGTTTCCAATTGCAAAGGCTTATTCAAAAATGCGTGCTGCTGAACTTATGTTATGGAGTGCCATAAATCTATTTGATGAAGGCAAAAACCCTGGTGAAGAAGCTAACCTTGCAAAATTACTTTGCTCAGAGGCATCATGGGAAGCTGCAGAAATGTGTATTCAAACTTATGGTGGATTTGGTTTTGCAAAAGAATATAATATAGAACGTAAATACAGGGAGGCAAGACTGTATCAAGTAGCTCCTGTTTCAACAAATATGATTTTAAGTTATATTGCAGAGCATGTTTTAAATTTACCAAGATCATACTGATTTTTTTTGACTAATATATATCAATGAAAAAAAATAAAAAAATACTAGTAGTAGGTAGGGCAGGTCTTGATTTATATGCTCAACCTATAAATACTCCAATTGAAAATGCATCTCAATTTAATTCACAATTAGGTGGGTCTGCTGCCAATATAGCAGCTGGGTTAGCCATTCAAGGAAATAATGTTGATTTAATGTCACCCATTTCTAATGATGCAATTGGAGACTTTGTTATAAAAAGTTGTAAGAAGATTGGTATTAATACTTTACTTTTAGAAAAAGTCTCTAATTTAAAAAATACACTTGCTATTGTTGATACTATGGGGAACAAAACAAATGCTGTTTTATATAGGGACAAACCTGCAGATCTTTTTATCGATAAAAATTTATTAAAAAAGGTTAATTTGGATTCCTATCTTATGATTATAGTTACTGGAACGTCATTATCACGTAATCCATCTAGGAATAATGTTTTAAAATTAATGGAATTAGGGATTAAAAGAAAAATAGATATTGTTTTAGATATTGATTATAGAGAAGGATCATGGGATGATAAAAAAAAAGCAGAAAAGACATTATATTCTGCTTCGTTATTATCAAAAATTGTAGTTGGGAATGATTTGGAATTTAATTTTATGTCATCGGACAAAAACAAAGGGTTAAGTCTGGCGTCTAAATTATCAAAAAAAAATAGAATTACTACAATTTATAAAATGGGATCAAAAGGATTATACTATTTTGATAAAAATAAAAAACAATTCTTTAAAAGTTTTAAAGTGAATTCAATCAAACCCACTGGAGCAGGGGATGCTTTCCTATCTAGTTTTTGCTCATCAAAACTAAGAGGAGTTGATCTTTCTGAAAGTATTAAATTTGGGGCAGCTGCAGGAGCGATAGTTGTGACAAGGGTAGGTTGTTCTAAAGCTATGCCAACATTATTAGAAATCAAAGAATTTATTAAGAATTATAATTAGGAAAAAAATGCATATTTTACCTTATGAGAATAATAATAAGCCCATAATTGATATTGAAAACAAGATTATTCCAAATATTTATTTTAACATTATCAAATTATCAAGAAGTGAAGAATTTGCCATTTGTCTTAAAGGTTATGAGATATGTATTGTCCCTGCAACAGGATCCATAGATGTGGAAATTAGCAAAAAAACTTTTGAACATATTGGTAAGAGAATAAATGATGTTTGGGATGGTGAGCCTGAATGTATTTATATTCCTTGCAATCAGCAAGCTAAAATAAAATGTGTCAGTAGAAATTGTGAATTATTTATTGCTGGGGCGAAGTATGACAAAATCTTAGAACCTTTTGTTATACGTTCAAATGAAATTGATTTGGTACAATATGGATCTGATGAAACAAAAACGCATAGAAAAATTAAACATCTTTTAGGGCAAAAGCAAAGTCAGAAAGTTGGGAGATTATTAGTCTCCGAGCTCTTTACTGAAGGTGCAGGTGGCTGGTCAGGTTTTCCTAGTCATAAGCATGATACTGACCGATTACCATTAGAAACAAAGCATGACGAAGCATATAATTTTAGATTTAGACCCAACCATGGATCAGCACTTCAACTATTACAGGCGGAAAATAAAGATCAAGGTGAATCTTTTCATATAGTTGATGGATCTACTTTCTGCATTTCTAATGGTTACCACCCTGTGTGTGTTTTACCTGGTTATGAAATGTATTATTTTACAATATTGGCCGGATATAGTCAGCGACCATTAGTGCAATTTTTTCAACCTGTTCATGAATACCAAGTAGATCTTATTCCAGGAATAAAGGATATGGTTGAAAAATTTAAATGAGTTTAGATTCTTTAACTAACCTTTTAAATTGTGCCAAAACAAGAAATAATTATGTGGTAGGTTTTGTAGTTCAAGGTTGGGAAGATGCTTCTTCATTTGTTCGTGCAGCTGATGAAACTAACACCGATATTATTCTACAATCAGGTCCAGGATTAAGAAAGAATATGCCACTTGAATTGATTTATTCTATGTTTGAAAATTTAAGTGGTGAAACTAATATCAAAATTGTTCCTCATTTAGATCATGGTGAAAATTATGATATATGCAAAAAGGCTTTAGATATTGGGTTTACTTCTATAATGTATGACGGTTCAAAATTATCTTTTAAAGAAAATCTTAATCAATCCTTAAAAATAAGTGAATTAACTCAGAAGTATAATGCTTGCTTAGAGGTCGAACTTGGGTTTGTTGGGTATAATAATACAAGTAAAAATAAAAAGACATCCCTAGAGGAAGTTAAATTATTTTCTGAGCAGTTGCCAATGACAGCTTTGGCTGTTTCAGTGGGCAACACTCACTTACAAAATGAGAATTCAGCTAATATAGATTATGATCTTTTAGGTAAAATAGCTGAAATTACTACAGTCCCCCTTGTAATTCATGGAGGGTCAGGGGTAAGTTCTTTAGATAGAATTAAAATGTCAAAGTATTATGGGGTTCGTAAATTCAATATTGGTACAGAATTCAGGCGATTATTTGGAGCTACTTTGAGAGATATTTTTATTAATGACAAGCATATATTTGATCGTTTTGAAATAATGCAAAAATTAAAATTGGCATTAACAAAAAAAGCAAAAAAAATTTTACTTGATACAAATTTTTAATAATTTTTCATATATTTTTATTTACTTTTCTTGCCCTACTTTTGACCCAGAAATATGCATAAATCTTATAATATTCAGATAAAAAAGGATAATATACTGTCTTTTTCATCTTAATTTCTTCGATATACCCGTCACTTAGTTTGTTTTCTTTGGCTGCTTTAATTAGTAGATTTAAATATCTTCTGGAAGTGGGTAATTCTTCTAAAGTTTCTGTGGGCCAAATCAAGGTTTTAGCTAAAAATCTTTTTTTATTTGTAAAAACTGGGATTTCAAATACTTTATATTCTTGACCCTCTGAAGCAATTATTTTTTTTAATTCGACATCACTAATTTCATGTAATACTCCCTCAACTTTGCTTCCTTTTTGGTAACTTATATTTGCAAACCCAGGTTCTACAAAATTCGGACCTTTCAAGTTGATTTTTAGCGCATAATCTTTGATATAACCAATAATACTTTTTTTTGGATATACATATCTAACTTTCTCAAGATAAACTTGAGACATATTTGATCCATATCCAAAATAAAAGGCCATGATATAAATTTTTTTAAAGAAATTAACAATTTTATTTATATATCTAAATATAAGTACAGAAAAAATGCTACAAAATAATGAGTCCATAAATTTTGCTGAATTTATTCGATTTTTTTAATTTACTTATAAATGGTGTTATACCTGTATCTTTTATATGTTTCTTTGGTTTTTTTTTAGGAAAGAAGAATTTATTTAAAGTAACTGAAGCAAATATTATTTTAAAATTTGTAGGATTGGTTGCAGTTCCTGCAATGAGTGCTGACATAATTCTGAAATTAGATTTTTCAACTATTAATTTTTCTATATACATCAAATATTTAATAACTGAACTACTCTTATATTTAATAGGTTTTTTCACTGCAAAATTATTTTTTAAATCTAATACGACTGAAGCTATTTTAATTGGAGCTGCTGCGTCATTTGCTAATCATGTTCTTTATGTCTATCCAATAGCAATTTTAGAGTTTCCATTGTCTCAAATAAACTCAATTATTACAATCATGGCGATGGATGTTATGTTGTTGTCCTTTACAATTTTTCTTTTAGATATGATATCTACTGATGATTTTACATTATTTAAATTGTTAAAAAAACAAGTCATAAATCCACCTCTTTTAGGACTTTTTATAGGTTTAATTATTATTTTAACCCCTTTTGAATTACCTGTTGGTGTTGAACGGACATTTGAATTCATTTCTCTTTCTGCAGCTCCATGTGCTCTGTTTGCACTTGGAATAATTTTATCAAAAAAAGTGCGAAAAAGTCAGTTAAATATTGCTATCTTTATTTCAATTTTAAGATTAATTATTCATCCATTACTGGCAGTGGTTGTATTATTAATTTTAGGAGGGCATTTGATAGAAAACTCAAGAACAACTCTTATGGTAGCAGCTGCTCCAGTTGGACTTATGGCTTTCACATTTGCTCCAAAATATAATGTAAGAACTGAGGCAATTGCATTATCGATCCTTTGGACTTTTATTGGATCACTTTTTCTTATTCCTTTAGTAGGAATAATTCAAATGTAAGAATTTATTTTGTGATATGATATCAAAAACGAATGTAACCTTTTCATCGTAATTACAAAACGTTATAGTATTACGGAGTAAATAAGGGGACAATAACAATAAATGTCCTTGATATACATCAGCTGATTTTTATGAATTTCTTTTCATAGAAGAAAAATAAGTAACCATCAAAACTTTAAACTATAATTTCTTGATTTTAAGTTTTTTGACAGTGTTTTATAATATAAACTTTAACTCAACCGCTTTTCTTTTTGTATATGAGCTGCAAAGTTTCTTTTTTAATTAATCTTTACTCACCCTACATAAATATTATATTTTGATACTAATTTTTAAATAAACGTCATTGTTTATACTATATCCTTTTTAAAATTGAAAATTAAATAATTTTTTTATATCTTTCAAATTATCGGTCTCGTTGACCGGTTTATCCCACCTAATACGGTGTATTCTGGGAAATCTTAAGGCAATACCTGACTTATGTCGCTTACTTTCGTTAATGCTATCAAATGCGATTTCTAGCACCAATTCTTTTTGAACTTCACGTACTGGCCCAAACCTTTTGATTGTATTCTTCCTAACCCAATTATCTAACTTTTTTAATTCCTCTTCAGTAAATCCAAAGTAAGCTTTTCCTATAGGTACAACATTATCATTATTCCATACTCCAAAAGTGAAATCAGAATAGTATGAACTTCTTTTCCCATGGCCCCGTTGTGCGTACATAAGGATAGTATCTAAAAATAGAGGGTTCTTTTTCCATTTGAACCAGGGGCCTCTTGGTCTACCAGATAAGTATAAACTATTTTTTGATTTAAGCATTATACCCTCTTGATTGAACTTCTCAGTAGTTTCTATTTTTATCTGTCTAAGCTCATTCCAGTCTTTGAATTCTATGATTTGAGATATATCCAGCCTATTTGATGGATTTAATTTTAGCCAATTTGATAAATGTTGCCTTCTGCTGGATAGAGGTAAATCCCTGAGGTCTTTACCATCTTCAAAAATAATGTCATATAGTTTTACAAAAGCTGGTATCTCGCCAATGATTTTTTTTTGTGGATTTTGTCGGTTCAGTCTCTTCTGAAGTGAATTAAAAGGTAATGCTTTAAAATTATTTCCTACCAGTAATTCACCATCTAAAACGGCATTACCACTTACATTAAAGAGGATATCTGGAAAAGATTTTGAAATATCATCACCAGTTCTTGAATAAATTTTTTTATTTTCATTATCTAGTACCAATTGAACTCTAATTCCATCCCATTTTAATTCTGCAAAAAATTCAGATGGTTTTAAATTAGTAAAATCTTTTTCTTCGTTTATTGGATTAGCAAGCATCATAGGATGAAACATATCACTAAATTTTATTTTTGGTTTTGGCGATTTATTTTCTAACCATGCAAACAAGTCCACATATGGATATGATAGTCCGTGCCAAATCCTTTCAATATCTTCGATACTTTTATTTCCATACTCAGCTAGTGCTAATTTTACCAATTTTGCAGATACACCAATTCTAAAACCACCAGTGGTTAGTTTTATGATTGACCACCGTTCATTTGCATCTGATTTATTCATTAAATCAAAAATAATTTCTTTTTGTTCTGGCTTTGATTTTTTTGATATTAATTCAATGAATTTTCTAAGTGATAATTCATACAAATTATTTTTAGAAGTATTTGGCCAGATTAATGAAATTGTTTCTGCTAAATCTCCTACATAGTCATATGACATTTTGAATAATTCGTAATCAACGTGTTCCTTGATTAATTCATGATAAAAGCTAGCAGTTATATTTTTCATTTTAAAATCACCAGTTATAGCTGCCAAAGCGTATCCTCTATCAGGATCTGGAGTATTAGCTATATATTCTTTGAGAGCTGATTTTTTTCTATTTCTGCTTGGAGTAAATAATAACTTTTCTAATAATAAGGAAAATTTCTTCAATTATTGTTCCTCTTCTCGTCCTTGCATATATAAAGGCTTAGCATCTATATCCTGTTTTCTACACCAGTATACTAAAGCATCTTCTCTACCATGAGTGACCCAAACCGTTTTAGTTTTACACTTTTTTATAGTAGCAGTCAGTTCATTCCAATCACAGTGATCAGAAATTATCAATGGTATTTCTACTAAGCTTTGCTTTGCACGTTGTTTAATTGACATCCAACCTGATGCATAACAAATTACTGGTTCTGAAAAACGTCTTGACCACTTATCTTTTAAAGCTGAGGGTGGTGCAATAACAATTTTACCTTCAAAATCCTTATTTTTTTTGTGAGAAACTGGTTCTAATTTGCCAAGATCAATACCTTGAGAAGCATAATAGTCACAAATTTTTACCTGGGAACCATGTAAAAAAATCGTATCATTATATCCAATATCACGTAATAGTTTTATTACACGTTGTGATTTTCCTAGTGCATAAGCTCCAATTATATATGTTTTCTTTTCACTTCTTTCAAAAGCGGTTATTATTTTTTTTATTTCATTCTCTGGTTTTGGGTGCTGAAATACTGGTAATCCAAAAGTTGCTTCGGTTATTAGTTGATCACATTCTACAAGTTCAAAGCTTTGACAAGAACTATCAGATGAAGTTTTATAATCACCAGTAATTAATAACCGATTATGTGTATTCTCTATCAAAATTTGAGCACTTCCCAGAATATGACCTGCAGGATAAAATGTTATAGTTATATCCTTTACTTTTAATGGTTTATGGTATTCTAAAGGTTGAAAAGAGTTTGCACATTTATGACCATACCTTATCTTCATAATATCTATTGTATTTTGTGTGGCTAATACATTTTGATGACCAGCCCTAGCATGATCTGCGTGACCATGGGTAATTATTGCGTTCTCCACAGGCATAATAGGGTCGATATATGCATTAATTATTTCTATATATAATTTATGATTAATAAGTCCCATAAAATAGAATATAAGAAATTATATAATAAACTTAAATCCCATCCTATTAATCAGTGGATAACTGATAAAGGATGGCAATGGTTTCCTCATCAAATACAAATACTTAAATCTATAGAAAAAAACAATTCTATATTAGTTCAGTCTCCGACAGGTACAGGAAAAACTTTAACAGGTTTTTTGCCATCTTTATTAAATTTCAATTATCAAAGAAAAAAACCTAAATTAAATACTCTTTATGTATCTCCCTTAAAAGCTTTAACCATAGATATTCACAGAAATATTTCTAAACCAATCAAAGAACTTAATCTCTCAATTAATTTAGAAACAAGAACTGGTGATACTTCACAAAATGTAAAGTCGAGACAAATAAAAAATCCTCCAGATTTTTTAATGACAACTCCAGAGTCATTAGCACTTTTATTATCAAATCCATTTGCAAGCACATTCTTTAAGGACTTAGAGTTTGTTATAATTGATGAAATTCATACTTTTTTAAATAATAAAAGAGGTGATTTATTAAGTTTAAATCTTGCAAGATTATTTCAAATAGCGACTGGTGCAAAAAGAATTGGATTGTCTGCTACTATCAAATCACCAAGTTTTGCAATGAATTGGCTTTCACCAGATAAAACTGATTTAATACAAATCAAAAATCTAGTTTCACCAAACATTGAAATTTTTCAACCAGATAAAAGAATTCCATGGTCTGGTCATACAGGAATTCATGCAATATCAGAAATTTATAAAAAGTTACTAGGAATTGGAAAAACAATAATTTTTGTAAATACCAGAGGACAAGCAGAATTTGTATTTTATGAATTGTGGAACAATAATATCAAAAAATATAAAATAGCTATTCATCATGGTTCATTAGATTTGGAATTAAGAAAAAAAGTTGAGACAAAAATGAGTCAAGGAATTCTTGATTGTGTTGTGGCAACTAGCTCTTTAGACCTTGGAATTGATTGGGCTGAAATTGATTTAGTTATTCAAATCGGAGCTCCCAAAGGTTTAAATAGATTAATTCAAAGGATTGGACGGTCAAACCACAGATATAATCAACCTAGTAAGGCATTTTTAGTTCCTACAAATCGATTTGAATATTTGGAGTGTTTTGCAGCAATAAATGCCATAAAAAAGAATTTTTTAGATGACATCTCAGTGAAAAAAGGGGCACTTGATGTCTTAGCTCAATATATTTATGGAACTGCCTGCTCAGAATCTTTTGATCCAAAAAAACTTTACAAAATTGTATCATCTACTGCTCCTTATAAACATTTGTCATTTGAGAATTTTTTAAGAGTGGTAAATTTTGTTAAAGATGGTGGTTATGCACTAAAAAATTACGAAAAATATAAAAGGTTAAAAATACTTGAAAATGGCCAAATAACTGTAAATTCAAAAGCTGATATTAGAAGATATAAAATGAACATGGGAACAATTATTGAAGCTCCTATGTTAAATATAAAATTAAAAAATAGAACACTAGGAAAAATTGAAGAAAATTTTATCATTAACCTTTCGATTGGTGATACATTTATATTTGGAGGTGAAGTTTTAGAATTTCAAAAGATTGAAGGGTTGAATGTTTTTGTAAAAAAATCAAAAAATAAAGAATCCAAGATTACAGTTTATGCTGGAGGTAGACTTCCTTTATCTACTGAATTATCAAAATCTGTAAGAGAATTAATAGGAAATAAAAATTTCTGGAAAAAATTACCAAGGCAGATTCAGGATTGGTTATTTTACCAAGAAAGACAATCAGTATTACCAAATCCAAATAATATGGTAGTTGAGATATTTCCGTATAAAAAAAGATTTTATACTGTAATACATTCATTTTTAGGGTGGAATGCTAATCAAACTTTAGGCTTTCTTCTTTTGCGAAGGATGAAGAGAGCCGGATTTAGGCCTATGGGATTTTCCATGAATGATTATGGGTTAGCTGTTTGGTCCTTTAAAAAACCTCAAAATGTCAATACCCTTTTAGATAATGATATTGTATTTGAAGAATTTGAGGAATGGTTACAAGATACGCCTTTATTAAAAAGATTATTTAGAGATATTGCATTAATTTCAGGATTAGTAGAAAAGCGTATACCAGGCTCAGAAAAAACAGGAAAACAAGTATTGTTTAGTACAGATCTCATCTATGAGGTTTTAACTAAATATGACTCCAAGCACATCCTGTTGGAGGCAGTTAAAGAAGATGCAATGGATGGTTTTATAGATGGGTCAAGATTAAGAGAAACCTTACATTCTATAAAAGAAAATATTGAAGTTAAATATTTAGATCAGATTTCTCCTTTGTCACTACCTATTATCCTTGATGTTACTAAAGAGAACATAGGGTATTCAATTGGAAAAGATGATATTCTTGCTGAAATGCAAGAACAAAATTTTTTGATTAAATGAAACTTTATAATATAAAATTTGCAAATGAAAATTTTGAAATTAGCCCTTTTGGGGCTCTTTTCTGGCCAAATGAAGAAATTTTAATTGTTTCAGATCTACATCTTGAAAAGGGTAGTAGTTATTATCGAAAAGGAACTTTTTTACCTCCATACGACACTTTTGATACTATAAACAGGCTGGAAGAAATCATAAAGCAAACCTGCCCAAAAAAAGTTCTTCTTTTAGGTGATACAATGCATGATAAAAATGGATTACTCAGGATGCCAAATAAAATGAAAGAACAGTTTTTTTCATTATTAGAAAATTGGTCTTTTGTTTTAATTAGTGGAAATCATGATGAAGAATTTAAAGGTTATGATCTAAAATTATTTCCTTTTTTTAATATTGGGAAAATCACTTTTAGACACCAATCATCCTTCGATGAGACTACTGAAATTAGTGGACATTTTCATCCTGTAATTAATACTAAGTTCAAAGGAGTAAGAATAAGAACACCCTGTTTCTTAGTTACAGAAAATAAAATTATTCTACCTTCATTTGGAACCTTTACGGGAGGACTTGATATCAAAAATGATGCATTTAAAGATATTATTAGTAAAAATACATCTGCATACATAATTTATAATCAACAAATTATTAATCTTAATTCCAATTATTTTTAAAATCTCTAAGATTGTAGTTATAATTTATTAATTCAATTATAAAGCTTAGTTATACTCAAGTTTTTTTTTGATTTATCAAGAATAAGAAAAGTAATTGGGTAAAAAAATATAAAGTCTTAAAAATTAAAAAATAATAAATTAAAGCAATTTTATTTATAAAGTAATAACTGGAGTTAAAAAATGTCAAATGAAGCTGCATATCCTTCCTTAAATAATAAGATAGTAGTCATTACAGGAGGTGGTTCTGGAATAGGAGAAGCAATTACAAGATCTTTTCTTAAACAGGGGGCTAAAGTATCTTTTCTAGATTTTAATGAAAATCATTCAACAAAGTTAATTAAAGAATTAGACACAGATAAAGTTCACTTTGAATTATGTGATTTAAGGGATATTGAACAATTAAAAAATTCTATAAAAAATGTAAGCTCTAAATTTGGGCCTATACAAATTTTAATAAATAATGCAGCCAGAGATGATAGACATAGATTAGAAAGTGTAACATCTGAATATTTTGATGAAAGAATTGCAACTAATTTAAAACATCAATTATTCGCCTCTCAGTCAGTTGTTAATGATATGGAATCTAATGGGGGTGGTGTAATAATTAATATGGGTTCAACAAGCTGGATGATTGGTCAAGGAGGTATGCCATGCTACACTACTGCTAAATCAGCAATTCAAGGCTTGACTAGAGCTTTAGCTAGAGATCTTGGACCAAAGAATATACGCGTAAATTGTGTTGTCCCAGGTTGGATAATGACTGAAAGACAAGTAGAAATGTGGCTTACCCCAGAAAGTGAAAAAGAGCTTATGGAACGGCAATGCATAAAAAGAAAATTAGTTCCTGAAGATATTGCAAAATTTGTTTTGTTTATGGCCTCAGATGAAGCATCAGCCTGTTCAAACCAATCGTTTATAGTTGATGGAGGGTGGCTCTAAGAGATTATTCTGGTACAGCACCTATAATTTGCTGATCATAATTTATAATTGAACCTGTTATTATTCCTGATGAAAAGCTTAATAAATAACATACCAATGGTGCTAATTTTTTTGGATTAACAAGTTCTCCCATTGGTAAAGTTTTTTCAGCTTTTTTTACCCAATCATCACTTGCTCCATGGTATTTTTTTTGAATTTCATCTTCCCCTGGTGTATTCATCCATCCAGGTGCAACAACATTTACACGTATCTTATCCTTTCTCAATGCTAAGGCAGTATTTTTTGATAATGTTAAAAGACCGCCTTTTGATGTTGAATATGCAGTCAAAAAGCTTTGACCAACATACGATGAAGTAGAGGCAATATTAACTATTGATCCAGGTTCTTTATTCTTTTTAAGTTTTTTGATTAAGCCCTGCATGAGAAGGAACGGTGCTCTTAAATTAATATTCATATGCTCCTCCCATAATTGAATTGATGTATTATCAATAGTTCCTCTAGAGGTTACCGCAGCAGAATTAACCAAGCTATTAAGCTTAGGAAAATATTTTAAACTTTCCACTATTAGGTTATGACATTCTTGAGCATTCCCTAAGTCAGTCATTATATATTTGACTTTAACATTTTTTTTAAAAAGTTTCTTTTCTGCTATAATACCTTTTTTTTTATTTCTACCTGCTATAATAATTTCGCTACACCCGTTTTCTATAAGCTGATTTGCAATTTCAAATCCTAGTCCTTGTGTTCCTCCAGTAATTAAAACAGAATTATTTTTGTTATCGAAATTCATGAATTACTTTCTTAAAATAAGTAGAAAATTTTAAATATATTGAATGTATTTCTGTTGTTATAATAATTTTATAAAGATATAAACATAATATATTTTAAAAAACAGATAAATGCATATTTGGATATATTAAATGCCAATAATCAATCGAATAGCAAATTTTGCAGAAGATATGAACCAATGGAGACAAGAACTCCATTCAAATCCTGAACTGAAATTTGATTGTTATGAAACTGCTAGTTTTATAGTCGAGCGGTTGAAAGAATTTGGCATAAATGAAATTCACACTGGAATAGCTAAAACGGGAATTGTTGCCATTATAAATGGAAAAAAAGATGGTGAAACTATTGGTCTAAGAGCTGATATGGATGCTTTACCATTACAAGAAATTAAAGATCATCCATATAAATCCAAAAAAAATGGTATTATGCATGCTTGTGGTCATGACGGGCATATGACAATGTTACTTGGTGCAGCAAAATATCTAAATGAAACTAAAAACTTTTCTGGAAAAGTAGCTTTAATTTTTCAACCTTCAGAAGAAGATGGTGGAGGTGGTAGAGTAATGTGTGAAGAAGGAATTATGGATACTTTTTCTATAAATCAAGTTTATGGTTTACATAATGCACCTGGTTTACCGTTAGGTTTTTTTAAAACAAATCCTGGTCCTAATATGGCTGCTGCTGATGATTTCACTATTGAAATTAAAGGTAAAGGTGGTCATGGAGCAAATCCAGAAGAAACATTTGATCCTATTACAGCATCCCTACAAGTTGCACAATCTATACAAACAATTAGTTCAAGGAACTTATCTGCATTGGATAATGTTGTTATATCGATTACACAGATACACTCTGGGACAACTCATAATATTATACCTGAAAAAGCATTTATTAATGGTACAGTAAGAACACTTGATAAAGCAACTCAGAGACTAATAAAAGAAAGATTAAATTCTATTTGTGAAGGTATAGCAATTTCATTTAATTGCGAAATTAAATTAAAATACAACATAGGTTATCCTGTAACTTTTAATCATAAAAATGAGACAAAATTTTCTGTAGAAGTAGCAACTGAGATATCCGGATCAACTATGGTTGATGGTAATGCTCCACCAATTATGGGTTCTGAAGATTTCTCTTACATGCTTCTTGAAAGACCTGGTGCATATTTACATTTGGGGCAAGGGGATGGACCAGCATTGCATAGTTCAGAATATGACTTCAATGACGAATTGTCTCCAATAGGTGCAAGTTTTTTTGTGAAACTTGTAGAAAAAGCTCAGCCATTATAGTTGTTAAAAAAAGAGGAATTCAAAATTTTGGATATAGTTTCTAAATTAGCAAAACAATCTGAAACTAGCAGGCATTTAATTTTAAATTCTATAATTCAAACCCCCTGTTTTCCAAGCCGATTAATATTGAATGAGGGAATTGACCTTTATTTTAAAGCTGAAAATTTTCAAATTACTGGCTCATTTAAAATAAGAGGGGCATTGTCCAAAATAAAAAAAATTTCAAAAAATACAAAATTAATTACTGCCTCTTCTGGCAACCATGGTATTGCATGTTCCTATGCAGCAAAAAAGACAGGTCATAATCTTACAGTTGTTTTACCAGAAAAAGTTTCTAAATCAAAATTAGAGGCTATAAAGGGTTTTGGAACTAAAGTTATATTGAATCCAGGAGATTCAGGTTTGGCTGAAAAAAAAGCTCGTTTGTTAGCTCAGACAGGAGAATTTGAATATATATCTCCTTATAACGATTATGATATTATTGCAGGACAGGGTACCATTGGGTTTGAATTACTTGAACAGTTGCCAAATATTAATAACGTTTATATTTCAATGGGTGGAGGAGGATTAATATCCGGTATTGGCAGTGTTATTAAATATCATTCCCCAACTACAAAAATTATTGGGGTTAGTGCAATTAATTCTGGAGCATTGGCCGCCAGTATGAAATTAGGTTCTGTATGTGAAACTGCACATTTTGATACATTAGCAGATGGATGTGCAGGTGGTATTGATGAGGGAACACTGACTTTACCTATAGCTACAGAAGTTACAGACTCTGTTATTGAATGCACAGAAGAACAAATAGTTGAAGCAATTAAAATTCTTTCTTGGAATGAAAACTTGATGGTTGAAGGATCAGCTGCTCTTGCATTAGCAGGATTTATGCAGGAAAAACAAAAAAGAAAACAAGAGAGAAATCTGGTGCTTTTATGTGGGGGTAATTTTGATAAAAATATAATATTATCTATTTTAAAATAGTTAAAAATTGCTATATATCTTCGCTAGTTTTTCCATAAAAGGTTTTTTGTGCTGTCTTAGATAGTGAGATGCCAGGTTTTGCATTATAAGCAAATACTACAAGCATCCTGGTAAGATTACCTATTGTAGGTGTTACCCTGTGCATTGAATTTTTTCCTCGAAATAACACCAAAGTTCCTGGTTTTATTTGTAATTTTTTGGGTTTTTTTTTCTTATAAATAATTTTAGAAACTGCCTCATAACCCATATCATTATTTTCGATATTTCTTATATTTTTTACATATTCAAATTCACCTCCAGCAACAGGTTTTTGAAGAAGAAGAGTTACAGCGAAATTAGAATTATCAAAATGCCAACCTAATTCTTGATTTTCTTTAGCATAATGTATGTTTATAGATGAAAAGGGGTCTGTATATTCATATAATTTTCTTTCATTCACTACTCTAGCTAAAAAATCTTTGAATATTATAGATCCATAAATACTTTTTAGTTTTGAATGCTCAGGTATTTGATCTGTAGTTATACATCCTTTTGAAGAAATAACTTGGTAGTTAAATATATGATCAGGGGGAAGTTTGGTATCTATTTCAGTTAAGTAAATATTATGTGTAGATTTTGCATAATAAGCCTTAAACTGATTTTCTTTTGCTTCGATTTGTAATTCCAAAAGAGTTTTATTATTAATAAAGTTGGGTAGTGTTAAAACACCTTTTTTATCAAGTTCATTTGCACATTGTTCTATAAAAACTGCATTATCTATTGGATATTGCTGAAAGTCGATAATTTGTTCTAGTTCTAGGTCTAATTTAGGCATTTTTTTATTGATATTGGTTAATTTTTTTTATTAAATTTTATTTATAGTGAATTTTATTATTTCACAAAAATCAAGTCAAAAAAGTTTGTAGATTTTAAACATAATTAAGCGACTCAAAATGTAGGAGCAAAGTAAACTGAATGGTAAAAAAATTACTTGCTCTTGGAGGGGATGGAATTGGCCCTGAGGTTTTGGAGTCTGGATTAAAGATTTTAGAAACAGTTTCAAAGGGAATTAAAGTAAATTTTGATATAGATTTTGACTTAATAGGTGGTATTTGTTGGGACAAGTATGGGACTTTTTGTAGGAATATTACTATACAAAAAGCTAAAGAGGTTGATGCAATTTTGGTTGGTGCAGTAGGAGGTCATAAATGGGATGCTATGAAAATCAAAGGAGATCCGGTAGATCAAGACGGTTTAATGTGTTTAAGAAAAAAATTAGATACATTTTTTGGGATAAGACCAATTAAATATTATAAAAGTCTTCATAAAATAATTCCTTTTTATAGTAAAAATGTACAAAACTCTGAAATAATTATTTTAAGAGAAATGTGTGGTGGAGTAATGTTTTCAAAACCCAGAGGCATAAAATATATCAAAAATCAGCGTTATGGATTTGATACTGCCGGTTATCACGAATTAGAGATAAAGAAATTTGCTGAATGTGGTTTTGAATTAGCAAAAAAATATAATAAAAAGATTATTTCAATTGATAAATCAAATGTTATGGAGAGTTATCGACTCTGGAGAGATGTTGTTCAACAAGTTTCTCATAGTTACCCAAATACTAATCTTGAACATCTTTACGCAGATAATTGTGCTTTTCAAATGATTATGAATCCTAAAAAGTTTGATGTAATATTATCTTGTAATTTTCTTGGAGATATATTCTCAGATCTTGCTGCTACTATATCTGGTAGTATTGGGATGCTTCCTTCCGCTTCTCTATGTGGTTCACCACTAAATTTGACAAAAGGTATATATGAACCTGTTCATGGGACTGCTCCTGAATTAGTTGGAACTGGAGCTGCTAATCCTATTGGTATGATACTTAGCATTTCAATGATGCTTAAATATTCGTTTGGATTAGATATAGTTTCAAAAAAAATAGAATTTGCTATAGAAAAAACACTGCAAAAAGGTTTTCATACAAGGGATCTTAAAGGTAATTCGACAACTGTTGAAATGACAAATCATATAATAAAAGAACTTAAATTATGTCTTTAGAATACGATTATATTATTGCAGGTGGTGGTTCTGCTGGTTGTGTTTTAGCTTCAAGGTTAGCTAATAAATCAAAAGACAGTATTTGTTTAGTTGAAGCAGGGGGAAGCGGTAAAAATCTATTTATAAAGATGCCTGCTGGTAATGGTTTTATTTTTGGGAATCCTAAATTTGATTGGGGATATCATTCGGTTAAACAAGCTCAGTTAAATAATAGAAAAATTTATTTTGCACGTGGAAAAGGGTTAGGAGGAACTTCAATAGTCAATGGAATGGTTTATATTCGAGGAGTTGCACAAGATTACGATAATTGGCGACAAATGGGTTTAGATGGGTGGGGATATTCAGACTTATTACCATACTTTAAATATTCTGAAGGCTCTACAAATCGACAAAATAAATTTCATGGAAATCAAGGCCCTTTAAAAGTTGAACCTGCAAGGAATTTTTCAGTATTAGATGAAGCTTTTATAAAAGCTGCAGTTGAAACTGGGCATGAATTTTTAGATGATTTCAATGCCAATAAGAGGGCAGGAGTTTCAAGGATAGATAGCACAACTTATCAAGGTGTAAGGCAATCATCTGCAATTTCCTATTTAAAAAAAACACCAAAAAATTTAAAAATTTTTACAAACACGAAAGTTGTCAAAATTTTATTTAATAAAAATAAAGCTATAGGAATTCAAACGATTGATGGAAAAAAAATCTATGCAGGAAAAGAAGTAATTATATCGCAAGGTGCATTTGGAACACCACACTTGCTTATGTTATCAGGTATAGGTGATGCAAATCATTTAATATCTCATGATGTAAAACCAATTATTAATTTACCAGGCGTGGGACAAAATCTTGCTGATCATTTGGATGTATCTATTCAATATGGATCTGATAGAATGGATTTAAGTGCAGCAAGATATCAGCGAATAGATCAAGCAGCTTTATTGTTGGGAAGATGGTTAATGAACGGAAGTGGACCTGGAGGTGGTTCTTTATTTTCAAGTATGCTTTTTCATTCATTTGATGACCCAAATTACCCAGAATTACAAATTTTTATGACACCAATGAATATTGACGAAAACTTGAGTGATGGAAAAAATGAAACTACTTCAATACTACAATCTTTAGGAAGAAAATTACTGGTTAGAGGTAAAAAAGTTGCAAAGCCAGGAGTTCAAATTGATATTAATCTCGAAAGACCAAAGTCATTAGGAAAAATAAGATTAAATAGCTCAAATCCATTAGATTATCCAATCATAGATCCAAATTATTTAAACAATAAAAAGGACTTAGATGATTTAGTAAAAGGTGTAAAGGTAGTAAAAAAAATTATGAAAAATGTAAATATAAGCAAATATTTAACTGAAGAAAGAGGCGATTGGAAAAATGTTAGTACAGATGAAGAAATTATATCTGCAATAAGAAAAACTGCATACACAGGACATCACCCATGTTCTACAGCAAAAATGGGTATGAGTAATGATATTCATTCAGTTGTTGACAAAGAATTGAAAGTATTTGGTGTAGAGGGTTTAAGGGTTTGTGATGCCTCCGCAATGCCTTCACAAATTACTGGTAACTTATACGCTACTGTAATAGCAATGGCTGAAAAAGCATCAGATATGATACTTAAACTAGAAAAAAAAACTCCCTTGGAAACATAAAGGAAATAGTTAAATGTCAGAATTAAGAAAATTTAAATATTTTGTTAATAATGAATGGAAAGAACCTATCACTGCAGCCTACTTTGAAAGTGAAAACCCTGCCACAGGTCTTTCTTGGGCTTTAGTTCCAGACTGTGGGCCTAAGGATATTGATTTAGCAGTTGAAGCAGCAAAAAATGCTTTTTATTCTGGACATTGGGGTAAAATGATGCCTGCTGAAAGAGGAAGATATTTAAGAAAAATTGGTGAAATAATATCAAAACATGCAGAGAGAATTGGAAAAATTGAGACAACTGATAATGGCAAACTTCCAAGAAACATAACACCAAGCTTACTTAAAGATTCTTGGCAAGTTGATAGTTGGCACTACTATTCTGGTATGTGTGATAAGTTTGAAGGACGTGTAATACCTGCAGAAGCACCAGATATACATAATTACTTGAAATGGGAACCTTTTGGAGTTGTTGCGCAAGTTCTCCCATGGAATTCACCTATTGGTACTCTTATTTGGAAATTAGCGCCTTGTTTAGCTGCAGGTAATACAGTTGTTTTAAAACCCTCAGAATTTGCAAGTTGTTCAACTTTGGAACTAATGGATGTTTTGCTAGAAGCCGAGTTACCTCCAGGAGTAATAAATGTTGTTACTGGTTTTGGACATAAAATTGTAGAACCTTTGGTAGATCATAAAGATGTTAGAATGGTTTCTTTTACAGGGGGCACAAACGGTGGTCGTATTGTTGCAGGAATAGCTGCAAGAAGTGCAAAACCCACTGTGATGGAATTAGGAGGAAAATCTCCTCAAATTGTATTACCTGATTGTGACCTAGAGTTAGCTGTTAATGGTATAATCTCAGGTATTTTTCCTGCAGCTGGACAAAGTTGTATTTCTGGCTCAAGGTTGTTAATTCATCAAGAAATAAGTGAATTATTTACAGAGTACTTATTAAATGCTCTAAGAGATGTTAAAGTTGGGGATCCTAATGATCCTACTACCCATATTGGTCCAATAGCTCATCGACTTCATTATGAAAATATTCTTAAAAAAATAGAAACTGCTGTTAAGGATGGTTATCAATTAATTTTAGACGGAAGAACTTACTGTAAATCTGATGGCTATTATATTGGGCCTACTATTTTTAAGGAAATTTCAAATGAAACAGATTTATCCCAAAATGAAATTTTCGGTCCTGTAGTTTCCACTCAATCATGGGTGGAAGAAGAAGAGGTAATCCATATTGCAAATGATACCATTTATGGACTAGCTGCTGGCATTTGGTCCAAAGATGTTGCCAAGGCAATGAGAATAGCAGACAGAATTGAAGCTGGTACTGTTTATATTAATAATTATTTCAACGCAGCTACTCAAAGTCCAGTTGGTGGATTTAAACAATCTGGGTATGGTCGTGAAAATGGGTGGGAAGGAATGCGATGCTTTATGCAAACAAAATCAGTTTGGTTATCAACAAACCCCTATGAAAAAAATCCTTTTGAATAAAAATATTTGTACAATATAAAATATATATCTTTTTCAAAATATGGGTGAAAATATTGGCTGTAAATTCCAAAATAGAATTAGCAGATGAACGTATTATTTTATCAGTAGATAAGGTTAATAAATTTATTTATATCGTTAGGATGATCAAAGAAAATAGCTTTTGAAATATCTGAACATTTAATAGATTCAAGTCTTTGTGGTGTAGAAAGCCATGGTGTATTTCGTGCATTACAATATAAAAAATGGTATGAAACAGGCTATTTATCTATTTCTTCTAAACCAAAACTTAGAGAACTTTCATCAAATACCTATGAAATTGACGTAGATGGTGGTTTAGGTATTCCAGTTATGAATTTTGCATTTAAATAAGCCATAGAATACTTAGAAAAAATGGCATTACTGCTACCGCTATTAAAAATATAGGCCATACAGGACGGCTTGGTTATTATGCTGATTATGCAGCAAATAAAGGTCTAATGACAATTTTAATAAGTGGAGGAAACCGGAAAGACTGGTCTCAAGTAGCTCCATACGGAGGGATAGAAGGAAAATTACCTACGAATCCCTGGTGTATTGGATTTCTTAGTGGCAAGAATGGTTCAGTAGTACTTGATTTTGCTACATCTAAAATTTCTGGTGGACTGATATATGCAGCTAAGTCTGTTGGTGGATTATTACCAGAAGGTTGTATAATTGATAAAAAAGGTAACCTAACCAGAAATCCTGATAATTATTTTGATGGTGGGGCAATATTACCTTTTGGGAAACATAAAGGTTTTGGACTTTCACTAATTGCCCAACTTGTTGCTGAGAGTATGTTAGGTGAAATTAAAAAGGAGGCAAATTGGCTTTTTATAGCTATCAATACAAGTACATATAATACTAGAAATCAATTGACAGAATTTGCTGATAAAATTTTATCTGATGTAATCAATTGTGAAACTGCTTTTGGTTTTAGTGATATTAAAATTCCAGGAGAAATAGAGAGAAATAATAAAGTAAATTCAGACAATAAAATTTATTTACCAAAAAAAACCTGGGATCAACTTATTACATTTGTTTCCAAACAAAATAAAAAATTGTAATGTGTAATGTCAAGAGACCTCTTTTTTAATAAAAGAGAGGGTATCCATCTTCAGTTATTATTTTATTCAATTTAGTTTCATATAGTTCAGAAAGAAAAACTTCATTTAAGATTTCGTTAATTTTACCGGAAAATATTTTTTTTCCTTTCTTTAGTACAATGACATATTCAGAATATTTACTAATACTATTGATATCGTGAGTAGAAAAAAAAATAGTTAGCTTTAAATCTTTTTTTAGCTGTATTATCAGATCATAGAATTCATTGGTCTTCGCAAAATCTAATGAGGAAGTGGGTTCGTCTAATAACAATAAATTAGCCTCTTGAGCTAGTGCTCTAGAAAGTGTAGCTCTTTGCATTTCACCACCAGATAGAGTTTTGACCATTTGATTTTTTTTTGTTTGTAAATTCAATTTATTTAGTGCTTTTTCGACAATCTCGTAATCTTTTTTATCTTCAGAAAGAAACCAATTAGTATAAGAATTCCTTCCAAGAAGCACATACTCAATAAGTGACATTCCTTCAGGGATACTTATATTTTGTGGGACATAAGCACAATTATTTTTATTTGAATATTTAAATAATTCATCGCTATCTACATTATTAATTAAAAGTGAACCTTTAAAATCTAATAATCCAGCTAAAGTTTTTAATAATGTTGTTTTCCCTGCACCATTAGGACCAATTATTGATACATAACTTCCAGAGGGAAAATCAAAAGAAATCTCATTTATAATATTCTTATTATCTTTAAATACACTTAGGTTTTTTGCGCTGTATGACATTAAAAAGATCCTTTAGATGCTTTGAGTAAAAATGCAAAAAAGGGAGCTCCTATAAAGGCTGTGACAATTCCAATAGGTAATTCTGAAGGAGAAATAACAGTTCTTGAAAAAGTATCAGCAATAGTAAGAAAAGAACCTCCAACTAATGCAGATAATGGTATTATTATTCTATAGCTAGAACTAACAGTAAGTCTTAAAATATGAGGAATGACGAGGCCAACAAAAGCAATTAATCCACTTAACGAAACTGCTACTGCAGTTAGTAAAGAAGATGCTGTTAGAACTATAAAATAAGTCCTTCTAGGATTTCCACCGAGCATTTTTGCTTCATCTTCAGAAAGTCTCAAAAGGTCTAATTCTTTCCTAAATAGAAAAATGATTATAAAACATACTGTGAAATATGGTAATATTGTAATCACATCTTCCCAACCAGAGGTCAATAATCGTCCAATTATCCAACTATAAATTTCTTGCATAGAGGAATAATATTTATGCATTAAATAAGTCTGACATGCAGTTAAGAAGGCTGCAGTTGCTATACCAGCTAACAAAAGACTAGCAATAGACTTTCCCGCACTTATTGATATAAATGCTGCACAAATTACTGCACCCAGTGCTCCTATAAAAGCACCTAATTGGACAGAATTAATAATACCAAATGAGTAATTAAGATCATTTACAATTACTAGTGTAACGCCCAAACCTGCACCTGCTGCAGATCCTAATAGAAAAGGATCAGCTAGTGGGTTTTTAAATACTCCTTGAAAACCACACCCAGCAATAGCTAAAGAGGCACCAACAAGAAACCCTAAGCAAAACCTTGGTAGTCTCCATTCCAATATAATTATTTTATTAATATTGTTTATTTCAGTATTACTTTGATATCCTAAAATCTCTCTTAAAAAAATTCCTACAATTTCATCAGTTGAAATTTCTGCTGCTCCAATGCTTACACTAATTATTAATGAAACTAATACTAAAATTATAGAAAAAACTATAGATTTATTCGAAAATTTGAAAACTTTTTCCATAAATAAACTTCACTTTTTTTAAAATTAAATATCAATTACTTTTTTGAATATTCAACTAAAATTGATGCAAAATTAAGAATTCTTGGCCCCCATCTTGAAGCAATATCATTATTTGTTAATAGGAAATTATTTTTTTTAACTGCTTCTATATAACTCCAACCTGGTCTTAATTTAACCTTTTCAACATATTTATTATCCTTACCAGGCAATACAATTAGATCTGGATTCTCTGAGATAATTAGCTCTGGTGATAGTTTTGGATATCCTAAATTGCTTATATCAGCTTTGTCTGCTACATTTTTATAATTTAGTTTTTGATATATGTCTCCAATGAAGCTGAATTTTGAGGGGCTATAATAATTTGGATCTATTTCATGATAGATTTTAGTTGCTATTTCCTTCTCTCTTAATTTTTGAAGTGTCTTCATCCTATTTTTCATCTTTGATATTAATTTTTTGGCTTTATCTTCATTGCCTGTTTGTAGCCCAAGATAATCTATCTGATCTAATATATCTTCAAAATTTAATGGTGCTGGGAGATAAATAGTTTCTATTCCAATTTTTTTTAAAGCAGCTTTTAGATTTTTTATATTATATGACAAAATTACTAAGTCAGGATTTAATAAACTAATTGCTTCCACATTTGGGTCATAAGCTGAAATATCAGTTATTGGTGCTTCAATTGGATAATTAGACAAATTATCAACAGCAATAACTTGATTTCCTGATCCTATTTCAAATAAAATCTCAGTAATTGAGGGTGAAAGAGATATTATCCTTTTTGGACTACTCCCATTTATTTCACATGCACTTGCCAATATTACTAGGAAAAATATTACTAATATTGTCAAATATGAATTTTTTAAAACTTGTAATTTTAAATTCATAAAATGATAAATTTGATGTTGATATTAAGTAATTTAAAAATTATTTTCGAAATCTGTTAACTGGTTTGAAACTTGTAGGTTCAGGAGTTCTTTCCTCATATACCCAAACTGATTGGTTGGGATGCATTCCTGCACCATATATAGCGGGAACAGCAGAACATCTCATTTTATTGAGAAGTCTAGTATTAGCAATTCCTACTGAAGGATGAATACCATTATTCTTGTCTCTTACTTCTTCCCATTCTTTTTTTCTTTTTCTTAAAGTATTGATATCTTTAAGTTCATCACATACTAAAATATTATTATTAAGGTCTACAGTTATCGTGTCTCCGTCACATATAAGACCAATAGGTCCTCCTATTGCGGCTTCTGGCCCTACATGTCCTATTACTAAACCTACAGAACCTCCAGAAAATCTTCCATCAGTCATTAAACCAATAATAATATTTCTTTCTCTACATAATGTGGTAATTCTAGACGTGGAATCTAACATTTCTGGCATACCTGGTCCACCTACAGGACCTTCATATCTAACAACCACCATGTCAAAATTAGCAAAACTTTCGGGTGAATTATCTAGTGTATTTAATAAACTCTGTTCACCATCAAAAACTTTTGCATTTCCTTTAAAAACCCCGTTTTCAAGGCCACCTTCAACACCCGCTAGTTTGAGAATAGCACTGAATTCAGGAGATAAATTACCGCCTAATAACCTTAAACCACCTGTTTTTTTAAATGGATTTTCGATTTTGTAAATAATTTCACCATCTGGATCAGGGGGGGATAGTCTTTCTACTTGTTCAACAAGAGTTTCTCCCGTACAAGTTAGGGTTTCTCCATTAAGTAAACCTGCCTCTAGAAGATTTTTAATTATTACTTGTATTCCACCTTTGTTATCAATATCCACCATAGAATATTTTCCAAAGGGTCTTGCATTAACTACAACTGGTATAACTTTTTCTGACAAATAGTTAAATTCCTTAGAGCTCATTATATCTCTATTAAAATTTGCATACCCTGCAGCCCTTGCTAATTCTGGAGCGTGCAGCATAACATTAGTTGATCCTCCAACACTCATTGCAACTATTATTGCATTTCTTAATGAATCTTTTGTAACAATATCTCTTGGAGTAATGTCTTTTTTTATTAGATTACTAAGATAATCTACCAATTCCTCTGGAAATTCTTTTATCCTTCTTGGATCTTCTGATGCAGGTGAAACCATATGTAAAGGTTGCATGCCTAAAACACCAATAAATGTTTGCATAGTATTATAAGTAAACATACCTCCACAACTGCCTATGCCAGGACAAGACTCAAGTGCAATTCTTTTTTTAAGATTCTCGTCTCTACTTCCTGCAATTTGATAACTGCTTATTATATCTAGAGGTTCACCAGTAATACTATCTCTACCTGGCCTTATAGATCCATCTGACATTATGATTGCAGGTCTATTATGCTCAAGAATTGCAGACAAGGTTCCAACAGGAGGTTTATCGCAAGCTACTACTGCAATAATACCCTCTACTCCAGTAGCACTAAGGTGTTCACAAATGCTGTCATTAGTAACCTCTCTTCCGATAAGGGAATACCTCATCTCTTTGGTACCATTTCTAATGCCGTCAGATGTAGCAAGGCTAAATTCTGGCTGAATAAGTCTCATTGCTAATTGATTAGGTTCTTTCCCTATTCTTTTTTTTAGAACATCATGAATAATTTGTACCTTTTTACTTACACCCAAATAACATTGAGAATCACCTTTATTCCCAATAACTCCTATAGACGGTTCATGTATAAGATCTAAATCAGTACCTAACTCACGAGCTATTCCATAGGTTTGCGAATTTCTGCCAGGGTTTTTATCAATTAAAACTGTCTTAATATTTTTCATAAATGCTCCTAAAATTTTTTTAATTTATATTTTTAATCACATTGTCAATAGATAATAGAGTTGGAATTAAAATTGGTAAATCGTTAATATTTAACATATTTGCACCATCACTTGGTGCTACATCTGGATTTTCATGGGTTTCTATAAATAAACCACTAACTCCGATTGCACATGCAGCTCTAGATAAAGAAGGTATAAATTGTCTTTCACCGCCAGATTTTTCTCCAAGTATACTTGGTTGTTGTACTGAGTGGGTTGCATCAAAAATGACTGGATAACCAGTCTCTGCCATTATTTCTAAGCCCCTAAAATCATTAACTAAGGTATTATAACCAAAAGAAGTGCCTCTTTCACAAAGAAAAATATTGTCATTTCCTGTACTTGAAACTTTTTCTGCAACTTTCATCATGTCCTTTGGTGAAAGAAATTGGCCTTTTTTAATATTGACGGGCTTTTGTGTTTCTCCTGCCGCTAATAATAAATCAGTTTGTCTTGATAAAAATGCAGGAATTTGAATAATATCGACTACTTCTGCTAAAATTTTACATTGAGTAGCTTCATGAACGTCCGTCAATACTGGACAACCAAAATTATTAGACACCTCTTGTAATATTTTAAGACCTTCTTCTAAACCCACACCTCTTTTTGCTCGAATAGAAGATCTATTCGCTTTATCAAAACTTGATTTAAATATAAAGTTGGCATTGAATTCAAAACAAATTTTAGAGATTTTTTCTGCCATCATTAATGAATGATCCCGGCTCTCTATCTGACATGGTCCTAAAATAAAAACTACAGGATAAGATCCTCCTATATTTATATCCTTCATTTTTATTATTTTTTTATTTTTCATTTTAAAATGTGTTATTTTTTATTTTTTGATTGATCAATTTTTTTTTTATCTGTATCGATATTTTTTAAATGTAAGTATTAAGGTAAAGTATTTTACTTTAAGCTATATTTTTAACCGTGAAATTAAAATCTCAATTTTGATTTGTAAACAAATTATTAAAAATATAAATAGTGTTTTTCTATGATTAATCGCTCAAAGCATAAATTAAATTTTTTTGAAAATCTAACAGATCCGATGAGGTTTGGATTTAAAACAAATCCTCCAAAAAAAATAGCCAATTTTATTTGGTTCTATTGTTCTCAAATAAAATTTACTCTTTGGGCTGTTTTTTTGCTGAAATTCGTAGAAGTTTTGATGGATTTAGCAGTTCCTATAATTTTTGGTTATATCGTAAGCAGAATTATTGAGGTTGGTGATGTACAATTAATAATCAAAGAGGAGTTTACTTTTTTAATTGGTTTTGGGTTATTTTTTTTGATAGTAAGACCTTCTCTTCAATCTTTAAGTCAAGCACTTATGGATATGGCTATAATGACTGGATTTGCTAATATTGTTCGTTGGCAAAGTCATTTGAATGTTCTTGGATTGGATGTAGGTTATTTTTCAAATGAATTGTCTGGAAGATTAGCAAATAGAGTTATTGAAACTGGCCAAGCAGTACGTGGCGTTGCTATGAAGTTTTTAGAAGCAATTTTATACATTACCTTATATTTTGGGGGTACTATATTTGTCCTAGGCTATTCTAGTCTTACTATGACTTTACCAAGTTTGATTTGGTTAGCCATTTTTTTAGTTATTTTGCTTATTTTAATGCCAAAAGTTCGTGACTTGAGCCATAAACATTCTCTATTAAGAAGTAAAATGACAGGTAGAATTGTAGATTCATATGCTAACATAAATCTTGTAAAATTATTTGCCAGAAAAAATTATGAGCAATTAGGAGCAGCAGACTCTATTGATGATTTTAACTTTGGATGGGCTAAAGTTATGAGAATTTCGTTTATAATGAATGTTTTGATGTCTTTTGCAAATGCATTATTAATTATAGGCACTCTTGGTTTAGGCTTATATTTGTTAGGTAATGACCAAATTGGAGCAGGGATAGTAGCTGCCTCTCTACCTTTGACCTTGAGAATTTCAGAAATGTCATGGTGGATAATGTGGGAGGTAAGCTACTTATTTGAAAATATAGGTACAATTGACGAAGGCAGGTTAACCATATCACAAAAACCAAAGGTTATTGATGCTCCAGATGCTAAGGAATTATCTATAAAGGGAGGAGAAATTAATTTCAGCAAAGTCAAATTCAATTATGGTAAACGTGGTGGTTTATTTGAGGAGCTATCACTTAAAATTCATAAAGGGGAAAAAATTGGTTTAGTTGGCAAGTCAGGTGCAGGAAAAAGCTCTATATTAAACCTATTATTAAGATTTTATGATGTGGATTCAGGGAAAATTTTTATTGATGGTCAAGATATTTCTTTAGTTACACAGGAATCTTTGCGTTCACAAATAGGTGTTGTTACACAAGAAACGGCTCTTTTAAATCGATCTATTTATGAAAATATTGCTTATGGTGAACCATCTGCCCCAAAACAAAAGATTTATGAAGCTGCAAAAAAGGCAGAAGCATTCGAATTTATAAAAGGTTTAGAAGACAAAGATGGAAGAAAAGGGTTTTCTGCATATGTGGGAGAGAGAGGCGTTCGTCTTTCAGGTGGCCAAAGGCAAAGAATTGCAATTGCAAGAGTTTTATTAAAGGATGCACCTATACTTATATTAGATGAGGCAACTAGTGCTTTAGATAGTGAAATTGAAGCTGCAATACAAAATCAATTAAATAATATTTTGCAGGATAAAACTGCCTTAGTTATTGCCCATAGATTGTCCACTATCAATAAATTGGATCGATTGGTAGTCATGGAAAATGGAAAAGTAGTAGAAATGGGAACACATAAAAGTTTAATTAAAAAAGGTGGGCACTATTCAAAACTTTGGTCTCTTCAATCAGGTGGTTTTTTGCCAACACTTTGAAAATTAATATTTTGTCTATGTGAGTTTTATTTTTTTCTTTTCATATTCAGGTTTTCCCTATGCCAGGTATATACCCCTGCCGATACAATTATGATTGCTCCTATTACAACATAAAAATCTGGAAATTCTGCAAAGAATAATATTCCTAAAATTGTTGCAAAAATTAAATCAAAATATGTAAATGGGGCAAGAAAAGATGCTTCAGACTTTCTTAATGCAAGAATAAAACAAAAGTGCCCTAATCCTCCAAAAATTCCTAAAATTGAAAATGTCAGCAAATCTTTTATGGTTATTGGTTCAAAAAATGGAATAAGAATAATTGTTGAAATTATTGTGCCAACAAGTGATGTATAGAAAAAATTTGTTTTTGGATCTTCTTCAGTTCCCAGTCTTCTAGTAGAAACAGCATATCCAGCATAAAAAATAGCTGCAAGAATTGGAAATAAACCAAAAAAAGAAAACATTTCGGTTCCTGGTTTTAATATGAATAAAGTTCCACTAAATCCAACAAATACACTTATCCATCTTCGATATCCAACCTGTTCTTTTAGAAAAATAACTGAAAACACAACCACTACTAACGGTCCGATTTGAAAAATGGTGATTGTTGAAACTAATGTTAAATATTTAAATCCAGAAAACATTGATAAAGTAGCACAAAATAAAAGCAATGATCTGAAAAGGTGAAGTTTTATCTTTTTTGTTTTAATAATTTTGTTTAAATTTGGAATGAAGATGAAAGTTGTAAAAATTGTTTGGCTCAGGTATCTTATCCATACAATTACTATTATGGGGTAATAATTCGCAAAACCTTTTGCCAGTGCGTTCATAATCGAGAAAAGCAGTATTGTAAGTATCATAAAAACCACCCCAGTGGATGTATTTTTCATATCTTCACCAACTTATAAAAGGTAAATTTTATATGTAATTTCTTTTAAATATTAAAAAAATAGTAAGGGATCATATATCATTTGATCCCATACTCGATGCGTTACTAGGATGTTTTATTTCATATATAATTTATTTTGCTAATCTCCAAATAAATGGGACCAAAATACCTGCAACAAGGAGTTTATACAAATCTCCAATTAAAAAAGGGTAAAAACCCTTGATGATTGCAAATTCAAAACCTTTTATTACTGAAAGTTGAAGAATTCCAAAAGCATAAATAATAAACATTCCTAAAATCATACAAAATATTGCAGATACTATATTTCTACCCCAGCCTCTATCGGCTAATTCTCCTAATATTAAACCTGCAATAAAAAAACCAATGATAAATCCACCAGTAGGACCAAATAAATATAATAACCCTCCACCATAAGCAAAAACTGGAAAGCCAGCTATTCCTTGTAAAATGTATAACCCAATTGTTGCAGTTGCTAAATTTCTACCATAAAGCATGCCTATCATTAAAACAGCCAGTGGTTGAAGTGTCATTGGGACTGGATATAAATTAACTTTAATTTTGGCTGAAATAATTAGAATTATACTCCCAAACAAAACAGTACTTATATTAGTCAGATTAAAAACTTTATTTCTGTTTAATTTATTAATTACTAACTCGATCCAACTAAGAGAATGTGGTTTGAAATTTAACATTTTCTATCTCCTATCCTGTATAAAAAAAATTATATTTTTTTATATATAACAATACGGTGAAGTATTAAAGTAATTTAATAGATTCAATTTCTATAATTTTGTTTATTAGCCTTAATTTTATCTGTATATTTTCTAAAAATAATATTGTTTATTATTAACGATAAATATTTAAAATTAAATGAATGAAGGGGATTTTATATTTATGTAAGTACTACTTGGAAGCATGAAAATGAAATAAATGAAAAACAAATGCAACAATTATTATCAAGCATTAAAGGAACTAACCCAAACTTTAGAGGGGTTCCTTGTTGGAAGGTTGATAATTTCACCCATGGTGCCTTAGTAATTTATAAATCTGAAAAAGGTTATATAGAATCAAAAGAAATTCATAAGAGGGCTAAGGAAGAGTCAAGTAAGGAAGTTTCAACAACTTTAATCAGAGAAGAAGCAGGAAATCAATTAGCATTCTTAGATAATAATTAAAATCAATTTTTTTCTTTCCAAATTGGAACCATTGAATTCCATACCCCGTCGCCTCTGAATCTATGGTATAATGCTGCAATAATGTGAATTGCAATCAACAAGTAAATAATGGAAATTGAATTTTCATGTAAAGAAATAATAAACTCAATTACTAATCCATTTTTAAACCCTAACCAAAAGAAAAGTCCTATCATTAATCCTGAAATACATATAGAAGCTAGACACAAATACATGGAGTAATGTACCAGTTTAGAGGCAAACTTTTGTGATTTTGGAGTTTCTTCTGGCAAAGAAGTTGTTTGTGTGTTTTTCATATAAAAATAACGTAAAATTAAAAAAAACAAAAAAATTGAAGCAAACAATATCTCAAATTTAAGTAGAGAAATATCTTCTAATTGTTCAATATTGTCAACTTGTTTTATTATTCCGTACCCAAACAAAAATACAAAACCCCAATGGAAGAATTTTGCTAAATAACTATATCTTTTGTTTTGATTCTTAGCAGCTTTTTGCATTAATTTATTAACTATTATTTTGACAATTTAGTATTATTTGAGATCTACATATTTAAAATATTAAAATTTATTTGAAATCAAGTTTTAAGACAAACAAATTTTTTTATTTAAATTAATTAGCCTTTACCATTGCTCCAATTAAATTACAAATACGTCTTTCAGCATAAATTATTGTTGTATTTCCTTTTTCATAAGAATGAGAAATTTAAACTTATTAGAACAGGCTTTTTGAGCAGTTTAATTTTTCTATCTAATATTCAGTAGGGTCAAAATCGGCTAAAAAAATTTATAATAAACTTTTAGATATTGAAAAAAATGAAAAATATAGAAGTTACAATTTTAAAGAAATATCTTATAATATAAAAAAATGTTATTAGCTTATTGTATTAATTATTTATCAATACATTTTATAGCTAATTAGTTCATTTTAATATGTCAATGGAATTAAAATATGAAGTGGATAATTGTTTTCTATCAAGTTTTTGTTACTATTCCAGAAGGAGAAATATTTTTTTCTGGACTTGAAAATGGGAAAAAACTGATAAAATCTGATCAATTTATTAATAATTTTTATAGTTCAAAAAACGATTGTGAAAAAACATTAGCCAAATTTAAAGGACAAAATAAAATATTAGAGGTAAATTCCTTTTATAATAAAAAAACAATAATAGTAACTAATAAAGTTCCTTTAATAAATAAAAAGAGAATAGTGGTTAACGCATTTCAATGTTTAAATATTGAATGAATTCTATAAAATTAAAAATCCTGTGAATCTTTAACAAAAACTACTTTTTATATTAGGGAAGTGCAATACACTCTTTGACCGTTTTAACGGGGTATTATTTTTTTGTATTCATTATTAACAACAGTTATCTGTATCAGAACAACAACCGTCTGCACAACAAGTATTACTGCAATCTCCATTATTACAACCATCAGTACAACAACCATCTGCACAACAAGTTTCTTTGCAACAAGTTTCTACATTATCCGTTTGTTCAATCATTATAGACCTCTCCAAAATATACTTATTTAATAAATAACTAAGTTTACAATTAACTGTCAACATTTACGACTTAAACTGCAATTATTTCAGTATCTTTATTGCATTTAAAGATTACAAAAAGATTATCAGTTTTAGTACCCCTATATTTTTCCTTTTGATAGTTTATAATAAAAATTTATTCCCTGTGGTTCATGTCGGTTTTTGTATAATAGGATTGATTTGAGTCAACGAGAAGTGCAGGGGATTTTAAATTATAAAACAAACAAGAATTTAGAATGTTAAGTAGAAACTGGGCACATTTTATTATTGTAATAGTAATAATGATTTTACTTTACATTTTTATATATGCGTAAAATGAAGAACTGGAAATCAGAGTTTCAGATTAACTATATCGTTAATTTCCTAATGGAAGATGCGACTATGACAACTAAACACGAAGGAATAGTTTTTGAATAAGAAAATAAGAAAAAAGTTCAGGACTAAGTACAAATTTATTTTAAAACTTATCCAGAAAGTTTTGTGGAGTCTCCAGAAGATATGATTAGGCTAATTGCAAGACAGGAACTAATTGTAGATAAAGTGAAAAAACTCTGGAAATATCAAAAAACTTATTTTTTCTTACTCTGCCAAGTTCCACCATATTGATATGTATTCTCATGTTGAGATTTAATTTTAGTAAGACAAGTTCCACAAAGAAAAACCCAATCTTTAAATTCATTATATCTGCAACGATAAAGAACTTCTTTCTGGTTTTTGCAATTAAAATATTCTTTGTTTCTTATCCTCATTTTTCTTATATGGTGTTGTTTTAGAGTAAACCCATTCATCAAATAATTATCTATCACTTTTACTTTTGTTACAAAAACATCATTGTAATGAGTAATACCCAAAAGTTTGTAACTTTGTATTAAGTCCAAATAAAAATATATGTAAAATCAAGAGGTAAAAAAAGTTTGTAATGACTTTGTAACTAATTATTTACTATAAAATATTGATATTAGTGAATAAAAATATCTATATGCTATTCCCACTCGATAGTTCCTGGAGGCTTTGATGTAATATCATACGTTACTCTATTTATTCCTTTCACTTCATTAATTATTCTAGTTGAAGTATCTTTAAGAAACTCATGTTCGAAAGGATAATAATCAGCGGTCATTCCATCAACTGATGTAACTGCTCTTAGTGTACAAGCGAAGTCATAAGTTCTTTTATCACCCATTACACCTACTGTTTTTACGGGTAATATAGCAACGAATGCTTGCCAAATTTTATCATATAAACCATATTTTTTTATCTGTTCAATAAAGATATGATCGGCATTTTTTAAAATTTCTAATTTATCTTTTGTTATTTCTCCTGGACATCTTATAGCTAATCCAGGGCCTGGAAAAGGATGACGATTTAAAAAATTCTTGTTTATACCCATTTCTCGTCCTAAGTATCTCACTTCATCTTTAAATATTTCTTTTAATGGTTCTATTAATTTTAATCCCATTTTTTCTGGTAATCCTCCAACATTATGATGAGATTTAATAGTTTCAGATTCTCCTCCATGAACAGATACACTCTCAATCACGTCAGGATATAGTGTTCCTTGCCCTAAGAACTTTGAACCCTTAATCCTTTGCGCATACTTTTCAAAAACCTTGATAAAGAGTTTTCCTATTTTCTTTCTTTTTACTTCAGGATCGGATATCCCTTCCAATTCGCTAAAAAAAAGGTCACTCTCATCAGCATAAATTAGAGGAATTTTAATGTCATTTTTAAACATCTCCAAAACTTCATTTTCTTCATTTTTTCTAAGAAATCCATGATTGACGAAAATACATGTAAGCTGCTTTTTTATTGCTTTATGCAATAAAACAGCTGTTACTGTACTGTCTACACCTCCTGAAATTCCACAAATTACTTTATCTTTTTTAACTATATCCTTTATTTGGTGTATCATTTCCTCTTGATATGCTTTCATAGTCCAATCTCCATTGAAACCAGCAATCTTAAGAAAATTATCAAAAAGAATTAAACCTTTTGTTGTGTGGTGAACTTCTGGATGAAATTGTACTCCATAAAAATTTCTTTTGATATCTGCAACTACTGCGTGAGAAGCATTTGGTGAGATGGCACATACTTCAAATCCAGGAGCTAATTTAGATACATGGTCACCATGACTCATCCAAACTACTTCTTTATTTTGATTAAACCAGCCATCTAATAATTTTGTTTCTTTTTTTAATTCTAAGAAAGCTCTTCCAAATTCGGCAGAGAATTTACCACTTTCTACTTTTCCTCCTAATTGATGCATCATAAGCTGTTGTCCATAGCAAATTCCGAGGATGGGAATTCCAAGTTCATAAATTAAGGAATTCACTTTTGGACTGGAATGATCATTAACACTTTTAGGGCCACCTGATAGGATTATTGCTTGAGGAGAAAGTTTTTTCAAAAATAAATTAGTTATATTTTTACAAGGATGAATTTCACAATAAATTTTTCTTTCTCGTAATCTTCTAGCTATAAGTTTTGTAACTTGACTACCAAAATCAATGATAAGAAGAGTTTGATGTTTTAAATTTTTCATAACTGAGTATTATTATCATAATATTAATATTGCAAGATCCGCTAAAATTATACTAAATGATTTCATAGTTATTCTTTTTTTATTTTAAAATCATGAACCTAAAACATTTTTTTAATATATGAACACTCTTATAATGAATTTTAAAAGGTTAAAATATGTCTGGTAGAAGAGTTCGTGGTTCTGGTGGTCAATCTGCTAGAAGAGCTGCAAGAACAAATTTTGTTATTGATACAGCCAAATATATTGAAAGGAATATTCCAAATTTTGAGATTATGAATTTAGAGTCCCTTGAAATAATTGAAGAAAAAGCCGAGGAAGTACTCCAAAATATAGGAGTTAAATTTTTAGATAATCCTAATGCTCTTAAACTATGGAGAAATGCTGGTGCGGATGTGTCTGGTGAACTTGTGAAAATACCAAAAGGTTTAGCTAAAGAACTATGCTCTACAGCCCCAAATAGAATATTGCAACATGCAAGGAACCCTGAAAGATCAGTTGAAATAGGTGGAAGAAGTTTGGTTCTTGCTCCAGTTTATGGTCCACCTTTTGTAAGAGATAACGAAAATGGTAGAAGATATGCTAACATTACAGACTTCGAAAAATTTGTAAAATTGGGATACATGTCAAAATGGTTGCATCACTCAGGTGGTACTCTATGCGAACCAACAGATATTCCAGTCAACAAACGTCATCTTGATATGCTTTTTTCTCATATTATTTATTCTGATAAACCATTTATGGGTTCAGTTACTGCGCCTGATAGAGCTAAAGATAGTGTTGATATGGTTAAAATTCTTTTTGGAGATGAATTTGTTAAACAAAATACTGTATTAACAAGTTTAATTAATATTAATTCACCTCTTACTTTTGATTCAATAATGATGGGAGCATTAGAGGAATATGCAACTTCTAATCAAGCATGTATTATTTCTCCTTTCATAGTAGGTGGGGCAATGTCTCCAGTATCAGTCGCGGGAACGTTGGTTCAAGTTTTAGCAGAAGTTTTATCTGGTGTTGCATATTCCCAATTATTAAATCCAGGCGCTCCTGTAATATTTGGTGCATTTGTTACATCTATAGATATGAATTCAGGTGCCCCAACTTTTGGAACTCCTGAAGCTAGTAAAATTTTATATGGGGCTGGTCAATTAGCCAGAAGATTAGGATTACCATTTCGTTCAGGTGGAGCTCTTTGTGGCTCAAAATTAACAGATGCACAGTCTGCTTATGAAAGTGCAAATACCCTTCAAGCAGCCCTTCATGGAGGAGTCAATTTTATGCTTCACGCATGTGGTTGGTTAGAAGGCGGATTAGTATCAAGTTTTGAAAAATTTGTTATTGATGCTGATCAACTTGGAGCACTTCATACAATTAGTTCTGGTGTTGATATTTCTGAAAATGGGTTAGCTATTGATGCATTAGAAGAAGTTGGACCGTCAGGGCATTTTCTAGGATGTAATCATACCCAATTAAACTTTGAAAATGCTTTTTGGCGCAGTGAAATTTTTGATTACAAACCGTTTGAAACATGGCAAGAAGAAGGTGCTAAGGATACTACTCTTAATGCAAGCCAAAGAGTGAAATCACTGCTTGATAATTATATTAAGCCCAAATTAGATATATCAATAGAAGAAGAGTTGAAAGATTTTATAAAAATTAAAAAAAACTCTATGCCAGACTCTTTTGTATGATCTATGGGCATAGATTTGCTATTCCCAAAAAATCCTCAGATTTTAAAGATGCACCACCTACTAGGGCACCATCTACATCTTCTAAAGCAAAGATATCCTTAGCATTATTTGGTTTGACAGAACCTCCGTAAAGTATTCTCATTTTATTAGCAGTTTCGGTACCTTTGATTTCTGTTATTAATAACCTTAATTGACTA
The DNA here is from genome assembly GCA_902541695.1 of uncultured Alphaproteobacteria bacterium. Lineage (GTDB taxonomy): Bacteria > Pseudomonadota > Alphaproteobacteria > Rhodobacterales > Rhodobacteraceae > CACIIZ01. The sequence continues at coordinate 42,841 of CACBRT010000002.1, forward strand.
TGAACACCTTGAATTTCCTTAAGACTAGGAATTCTACCAGTTCCAATTGCCCATATTGGTTCATAAGCTATTACAGTATTTTCACCGTTAGAAATAACAGGTATTGAGTTTCTTAGTTGAGAGCAAACTACGTCATTTGTTTGACCATTATTTTTCTCTTCTTCAGTCTCCCCAATACAGATTATTACTTGTAACCCAGAATTTATAACTGAAGTTGCTTTTCTATTTATAAGTTCATTATTCTCAAAATAATTTTGTCTTCTTTCTGAGTGTCCTACAATAATTACTTTTGCACCTGCATTTTTAAGCATTTTTGCTGAAATATCACCGGTAAACGCACCACTTTCTTCATGATGGCAATTTTGAGCTCCAATTATTAATTTTTCATGAGAGATATTTTCGTGAGCTTTATAAATTATTGTATTAGGTAAGCATAAAGCCAAATCGCAATTCAATTTTTTACTATATTGATCAATTTTGCAAACCTCGCTTATTGAATCAAACATTCCATTCATCTTCCAATTACCAGCAATCAAAAATTTTCTATTAATCATTACCTCTGCATAAAAGTTAAAAGTTTAAGCAATTAATTTCAAAAAAATTAAATAATCACTCTAAACTAAATTAAAATTTGATAGATTCACCACAGCCACAAGCTTCAGTTACATTAGGGTTGTTGAATTTAAAACCTGATTCAAGAATTCCATCTTCATAATCTATTGTTGTACCAAAAAGATACATTTGTGCAAGTGGAGCGATTATAACTTTTGCACCATCAAAATCTATAACTTCCTCATTTTGTTCAACCTTATCAACATATTCCATAAAGTATTCCATACCTGCACATCCACCTTTTTTCAAGTCTAGACGTAAAGCAAATTTATTTGAATTAACAGTAAGTTGTTTAATTTTTTGAATTGCTTTGTTTGTTATAGAAATTGGACTTTTCATAGTATAATTCTCACATAAAACCTAATTCTAATCGTGCTTCATCACTCATCATATCCATGCCCCACTGAGGTTCCCATACGATTTCCACATTTACTGATTTAATACCTTTTACTGGTTTTACAGCATCAGAAACCCAACCCGGCATATCTTCAGCAACAGGACAACCAGGAGCTGTTAGACTCATTAATATGGATGTATCTCCATCTTCATTTATTTCTATTGTATAGATTAAACCTAAATCAAAAATATTGACTGGTATTTCCGGGTCAAAAACTGTTTTACAAGCATTTACTACATCATTGTAAAGCGGATGATTTGTATTAGATGGCTTTATTAAGGATACACTCTCAATCTGGTTGTCATTATCGTCAGTTGTATATGATGTACTATTTTTGAATTCACTCATTTTCATACTTTCAAAATGTTATACTTTAATTTAAATAAGTTTACTATGGATTTCAAGATTAAAGGTACAGACGGAAAGGCTAGAGTAGGAGAATTAATTCTTAGTCGAGGATCAATAAGAACACCTGCATTTATGCCAGTAGGTACACAGGCAACTGTTAAAGCTATGTTACCTGAAAATGTAAAATCACTAGGTGCAGATATTATTTTGTGTAATACATATCATCTCATGTTAAGACCAGGAGAAAACTTGATAAAAAAATTAGGTGGATTACACAACTTTATGAATTGGGAAAAACCAATACTTACTGATAGTGGAGGTTTTCAGGTAATGAGTTTAAGTGGTTTGTCTAAAAAGTCTAATGAAGGAGTAGAATTTAAATCACATTTTGATGGAAAAAAACATTTTTTAAATCCTGAATATTCCATAAAGATACAAAAAGCATTAGGTAGCAATATCATGATGTGTTTTGATGATTGTGCAAGTTTTAATTCAGATAAAAGTGATATTGCTCTCAGTATGAAAAGGTCCATGGAATGGGCTGTGAGATCTAAAGAGGAGTTTGATTTAACTGATGGTGGTTTGTTATTTGGCATCCAGCAGGGTGGGATATATGAAGATTTAAGAGATGAAAGCACCAAAAGACTTATAGATATTGGATTTAACGGATATGCCTTGGGAGGTTTAGCTGTAGGTGAACCGCAAAATCAAATGTTTAAGGTATTAGATTTTTCTACAAGCAAATTTCCTTCAGATAAACCTAGATATTTAATGGGTGTTGGTAAACCAGATGATATTGTAGGAGCAGTATTGAGAGGGATTGATATGTTTGATTGTGTTCTTCCAACTAGATCGGGAAGGACCGGTCAGGCTTTAACTCGAAGAGGTCCTTTAAATATCAAAAACTCTAGGCACAAATATGATCCTAGACCTTTAGATCCCGATTGTAATTGTTACACTTGTTTGAATTATTCTAGAGCTTATTTACATCATGTGAAGAAAGCTGGCGAAATTATATCAGCAATATTGTTGTCTTGGCATAATTTACATTATTATCAAGAATTAATGATTGATATTAGAAAGGCAATAACAGAAAAAAATTTCAAGAATTTTTTTAATGATTTTTATAATTTGCAAAATTCTGGCGATATACCAATTTTATGATTAATATATCTTACATTTTAGTAAGTATTTTACTTTTTATAAAATTTTATTTATAAAAATTTCTTGAATCTGTCGTTCTTAATTAACATATCTAAATCATGTTCAATAAATCCAAAACCATTAGTTCAAGGTAGATTTGTAATGAAAAAAGATAATAAAATTATTCAACCAGTACTTCCTTTAAGAGATATTGTTGTTTTCCCAAACATGATTGTTAGACTTTTTGTTGGTAGAGATAAATCTGTTCGAGCGCTAGAAGAGGTTATGAAAGAAAATAAAGAAATACTGTTATCCAGTCAAATAGATGCAACTCAAGACGAACCTACAGAAGAAACTATTAATAAAGTAGGTGTAACAGCAAATGTGTTACAGATTTTGAAGCTGCCTGATGGTGCAGTAAAGATATTGGTTGAAGGTAAAAAAAGAGTTAAAATAGATAAATTCATCTCTAACAAGAATTTTTTTGAAGCTGAGGCTGTTATTGTTGAAGATGAGATAAGTAATTCAGACGAAATTGAAGCATTAAGAAGATCAGTAATTGATGAGTTCGATAGATATTCAAAACTAAATAAAAACATTCCTGAAGAAGCTCTAAAGGCAATAACTGAGGCTGATAGTCCCTCCAAGTTAGCAGATACTGTTGCTGGGCATCTAAGTATAACAGTTGATAAAAAACAAGAAATTTTAGAAATAATTGATTTGTGTAAAAGGTTGGAGACAATATTTGGATTAATGCAAGGAGAAATGAGTGTCTTAAGAGTTGAGAAAAAAATAAAATCACGTGTTAAAAATCAAATGGAACGTACACAAAGAGAGTATTATTTGAACGAACAAATGAAAGCCATTCAAAAGGAATTAGGAGACGGTTCTGAAGGTCAAGATGAATTAGCTGAAATTGAACAAAAAATATCTAAGACAAAATTAAGTAAAGAAGCTAAAGATAAAGCTTTAGCTGAATTAAAAAAATTGAAAACTATGTCTCCAATGTCAGCTGAAGCCACAGTTGTTAGAAATTATCTGGATTGGATTCTTTCTATTCCTTGGGGAAAACAAAGTAGAGTTAAAAAGGATCTTGTTAGGTCACAAAAAATACTAGATGATGATCACTGTGGTTTGGAAAAAGTTAAAGAAAGGATTATAGAATACTTAGCAATACAACAAAGGTCTAAGAAAATTAAAGGTCCCATCCTATGTTTAGTGGGTCCTCCTGGGGTTGGGAAAACTTCTTTAGGTAAATCGATTGCTTCAGCTACTGGTCGCGAATTCATAAGAATTGCTTTAGGTGGTGTCCATGATGAAAGTGAAATAAGAGGACATAGACGAACTTATATAGGATCTATGCCTGGTAAAATAATACAATCCATGAAGAAAGCTAAGACTAATAATCCTCTTATTCTACTGGATGAAGTAGACAAAATGGGTAGAGACTTCAGGGGAGATCCTGCTAGTGCTATGTTGGAAGTCCTTGATCCGGAACAGAATGGTACATTTACAGACCATTATTTGGAAGTAGAATATGATTTATCTAATGTTATGTTTATTACCACTGCAAATACTTATAATATGGCGAGACCTTTATTAGATAGGATGGAAATTATAAGTCTTGCTGGATATACTGAAATCGAAAAGCGTGACATTGCAAAAGAACATTTAATATCTAAACAGATGAAAGCTCATGGATTAAAAGAATCTGAATTTAGTATTAATGATAAAGGTCTTTTGGAGATAATTAGAAGATATACAAGAGAAGCAGGTGTCAGGAATTTAGAGAGAGAAATAGCAAAACTTTGCCGTAAATCTTTAACTAAAATAATTAAAGGTGAATCTAATAAAATTAACGTTACTTTAAAAAATATTGATGATTTTTTGGGTGTAAAAAAATTTAAATTTGGGCTCGCTGAAGATGAAAACCAAATAGGAGTTACAACTGGATTGGCATGGACTGAAACAGGTGGAGACTTACTCTCTATAGAGGCTCTACAATTACCAGGTAAAGGTAGAATGAAATCTACTGGTAAACTAGGAGAAGTAATGAAAGAAAGTATAGATGCAGCTTCTAGTTTTGTGAGATCGAAGTCTCCATCACTAGGTATAAAACCTCCGCTATTTGAAAAACTAGATATTCATGTGCATGTACCAGAGGGTGCTACCCCAAAAGATGGTCCTTCTGCTGGTATTGCTATGGTTACATCAATTGTATCAGTTCTCACAGAAATTCCAGTCAGAAGGGATATCGCTATGACAGGCGAAGTGACACTTCGTGGAAATATCTTACCCATTGGTGGTTTAAAGGAAAAATTACTAGCGGCACTTCGTGGAGGGATCAAAACAGTTTTAATTCCAAAAGAAAATGCCAAAGATTTGAGAGAAATACCTGATCAAGTTAAAAATGGTCTTGAGATAATACCATTATCTCACGTTAGTGAAGTATTAGATATTGCGCTAGTTGAGAAACCAAAAGCTATAGAGTGGGATCCGTCAGATTTAATTGGATCAACTAGTAAAAATAAAGGTGATGAGGAATTAGATAGTGAGACTTCTGTTGCTCATTAACTTTTTTATAAAATAATTTAATTATTGTGTTTAGCTGATTTAATTATTATCATTAATTCATTGCGATTTGGGTGATTAGCTCAGTTGGTAGAGCGCTTCGTTTACACCGAAGATGTCAGGAGTTCGAGTCTCTTATCACCCACCAAATATTAGATTTCCTATACTTTATAATTTTGAAAGTAAAGTTTAGTTTTGGAGTATCTTTCTCTTGACAATAATTGTATCCAAGAGTTTAAAGGTATTATATTATTTTTATAACTGCGGTTGTAGCTCAGTTGGTTAGAGTGCCGGCCTGTCACGCCGGAGGTCGCGGGTTCGAGCCCCGTCAACCGCGCCAATTCATAATTTGAAAAATGACACATTTTTGGTTGCGATCTGAGGACAGATTGGATGAATTTCGTACCCCTATAACTCCTTTTGGAGCACAAAAACTTTTGAATGAAGGTTTTGAAGTATCTGTTGAAGAATGCGAAAATAGATTTTTTAAGACATCAGAATATCAACACAAAGGTTGTAAAATTAAAAAAAAAGGTTCTTGGGTTACTGCTGATAAAGACACAATTATAATAGGCTTAAAAGAAATTCATCAAGAAATAGAATTGAGGCATAAACATGTCATGTTTGCTCATATTTTTAAAAAACAAAATGATTCATATAAAATTCTTAATAACTTCAAAGAAAATAAGGGTGTTTTATTTGATCTAGAATATTTAAAAAACGCTAAAGGTAAGAGAGTAGCTGCTTTTGGATATTATGCTGGTTTTTCTGGAGCTTTTGTTGGATTGCATATATGGTTAAATTATAAAAATGATAGTTTATCATCAGGAATAAAAATACCATTTTCTACTACCAAAAAAAAGTTAGTTGATATTATTTCTAAACAAATAAAGTTACAAAAGAGGAAAGATTTTTTGATGCCAAAAATAATAGTAATAGGAGCTGAAGGTAGAGTAGGAAGAGGTGCTACAGATTTTCTTAAGACATTAGATTTTAATATAACTGAATGGGATTTAAACGATACTTACAATAAAAAAACTTTTCCTGAGATATTAGAGCATGATATTTTTATAAATTGTGTTTTATCGTCAGATAAATCAGTAAAATTTTTAAATAAAAGTGATCTTATTGATGATAGAAAATTGACATTAATATCTGACGTATCTTGTGACCCTGGTAGTGAATTTAACACAATACCTTTATATGAGAAGCCATCTTCTTTCGAAAAACCTTTTCAGTATATAATAGATAAAAAAAAACCTTTGATTTTAACTGCTATAGATAATTTGCCGGCTATGCTTCCCAAGGAAAGCAGTCTTGATTTTGAATATCAACTCCTGCCATATTTATTAGATTTTAATCTTGATAAATCTGGAGTGTGGAAAGGTGCAAAGAAAATATTTTATGATAAAATTAATCAGATATAAAAATAGGATTCAATATGTCTAGAATTCATTGGTTAGGAACTGGTCTTTCTTCAATTCCAGGTTTAAGAAGATTATTAAAGAAAAATTACAATGTTTTTGTTTGGAATAGGACTATACAGAAAGCTCAAACTTTATTTGGTGATTTGACAAGCAATATATATAAATTTGATTTTAGTGAATTAGAAAAAAAAACTATAGCTGGAGATATATTAATATCAATGCTTCCAGCGAGTCATCATTTGGACATAGCTAAATTATGTCTTAAAAAGAATGCAAACTTTATTTCTTCATCATATATCTCTGAAGGACTCCAAGAACTTAATAGCGAAGTCAAAAAACAAGGATTAGTTTTTTTAAATGAAGTAGGTCTTGACCCTGGCATTGATCACTTAATGGCTCATGACTTAGTTAAGCAATATAGAGAATCTTATAGTTTTGATCAAAATAATACGATCGAATTTTTTTCATTTTGTGGAGGAGTACCTAAAAACCCCAATAACTTTTGTTATAAATTTAGTTGGTCTCCTTTGGGTGTTCTAAAAGCTTTAAAATCCCCAGCAAAATCAATAGAAGAATTTAATCCTGTTGAAACATTAAGACCATGGTATAATATCAAAGTACATGAGATTCCTAACTCTGAAAAAGAAAAATTTGAAGTTTATCCCAACCGCGATAGTTTGCCATTTATAGATCAATATGATTTTGATAAAAATTGGAAAATAAAAAGATTTGTCAGGGGTACTATAAGAAATTTAGGGTGGAAAAAAGCTTGGCAGGAGATATTTCGAAATATAGAGGCAATAAATATTGATAGTGATATTGAAAAGCTCGAAAAATTATCATCTGATCTCTGGGATCAATATTCTTATAAAGAAAATGAAGAAGATAGGGTCGTTCTCAATGTTTCTTTAAAAGCCTCAAAAAATAATATTATTAATTTTGATAGATCTTATTTGTTAGATGCCTGGGGAAACAATAAAAGTAGTGCAATGTCAAGATTAGTATCAATTCCAGTAGCACTGGCTGTAGAAAGCGTATTGAAAAGCAAAATTTCTTTTGGAGTAAGCGCTGCACCAAAATCTCCTAAATTAGTTTCTGAATGGTTGAATGAAATAAAAAAAGAAGCACAGATTTTTAATTTTATTAAAATATCTTAAAATTAGGTATTATTGTGTAATTATATGGTGCGACCTTGTGATCCCTATTAATTTGTTTTACACTGTTGACGTAAATGTTACTTAGGAGTAAAAACTCATAAACTTAATTTAAAGAGTATGCTACCTTTAACATAAGTATATTCTCGTGGGGGAGGATAAATTGAGTAGTATTGCGATTAACTATTTGCCAATTCTAATTTTTATAGGTCTAGCCATAGTTATAGGTCTTACTTTTTTATTAGCAGCTGCTGTTATAGCCGTTAGAAACCCAGATGTAGAAAAAGTTTCCGCTTACGAGTGCGGATTTAATGCTTTCGATGATGCAAGAATGAAATTTGATGTTCGATTCTATCTTGTAGCTATTCTTTTTATAATATTTGATTTGGAAGTAGCATTTCTTTTTCCTTGGGCTATTAGTTTTGGTGAAATTGGATTATTTGGATATATATCTATGATGATTTTCTTATTTGTATTAACTATTGGTTTCATATATGAGTGGAAAAAAGGCGCGTTAGAATGGGATTAACAAAAACTGACAATAATGTTCTGGGAATTGATAAAGATTTTTTTACTAGAGAAATATCTGATAATGTTTCCACAAAAGGCTTTATACAAACATCAGCTCAAGACGTAATTAATTGGGCTAGAACTGGCAGCTTACATTGGATGACTTTTGGGTTAGCATGTTGTGCAGTTGAGATGATGCATACTTCCACACCAAGATATGATCTTGAGAGGTTTGGTACTGCTCCTAGAGCAAGTCCTCGACAGTCTGATCTAATGATAGTTGCCGGAACTTTAACAAATAAAATGGCTCCAGCCCTTAGGAAAGTTTATGATCAAATGCCTGAACCAAGATATGTGATTTCTATGGGTTCATGTGCTAATGGCGGTGGATATTACCATTATTCTTATTCAGTTGTAAGAGGTTGTGATAGAATTGTTCCTGTCGATATTTATGTTCCTGGGTGTCCCCCAACTGCTGAAGCATTACTTTATGGCATACTACAACTTCAACGTAAAATAAGAAGAACTGGGACTATATCAAGGTAGTAGGTATAAGCATTGGATGACTCACTTAAAGATTTAAATGATTTTCTATTGTCTAACTATTCTGAAGACATTATTAATTCTGTGATAGAGCATAGTCACCTTTCAATAACAATTGTATTTTCATCAATTGAAAAGATTACTTCTATTTTAAAAAATAATGATGTTTGTAAATTTAGAACACTGATAGATATTACAGCAATAGACTATCCTGAACAAGATGAGCGATTTTGTTTAGTTTATCATTATTTGTCTATGCAGCAAAATATAAGAATAAGGATTAAATCATTTGTTAAAGATGAACAAATTGTCCCCTCAATAACAAATTTGTTTCCCTCAGCTAATTGGTTTGAAAGAGAAGTTTTCGATATGTACGGCATTTTATTTTCTAATCATCCTGATATGAGAAGAATACTTACAGATTATGGTTTCCAAGGTCATCCATTGAGAAAAGATTTCCCAACAACTGGATACCTTGAGCTTAGATATGACCAAGAGAAAAAAAAGGTGGTATATGAGCCAGTAAAGCTTACTCAGGAATATAGAAGGTTTGATTTTATGAGTCCTTGGGAAGGTGAAGCTTTTAACTTCGATAATGATGATAATGAACTAGAAAAAAATAATTAGAATGGCCGATAATTTTCAAAATCAAAAAAATATAAAGGAAAGTTCTATTAGAAATTTTAACATTAATTTCGGGCCACAGCACCCCGCTGCACATGGTGTTTTGAGAATGGTTTTAGAATTGGATGGAGAAGTTGTTGAGAGATGTGATCCTCATATAGGCCTTCTTCATAGGGGTACTGAAAAATTAATGGAAAGTAGGACTTATCTTCAAAATTTACCTTATTTTGATAGATTAGATTATGTTGCTCCCATGAATCAAGAACATGCTTGGTGTTTGGCTATTGAAAAACTTTTAAATGTTGTAATTACTTACCGAGCTTCATTGATTAGGGTTTTATATTCTGAGATCGGTAGAATATTAAACCATTTGTTAAATATAACCACACAGGCTATGGATGTAGGTGCGTTCACTCCTATATCCTGGGGATTTGAAGAAAGAGAAAAGTTAATGGTTTTTTATGAACGGGCTTGTGGGGCTAGACTTCATGCTGCTTATTTTAGACCTGGTGGCGTTCATCAAGATCTTTCGGAACAACTTTTAAATGATATTATGATCTGGTCTGAAGAATTTCCAAAAAAAGTTAATGATATAGAAGATTTATTAACTGAGAATAGAATTTTTAAACAAAGAAATGTTGATATTGGTATAGTGAGTAAAGAAGATGCTTTTGAATGGGGGTTTTCTGGAGTAATGGTTAGGGGCTCTGGTTTAGCTTGGGATTTAAGAAGGTCTCAACCTTATGAGTGTTATAATGATTTTGATTTTAAAATACCTGTAGGGAAAAATGGAGACTGTTATGATAGGTACTTATGTCGAGTATGGGAAATAAAAGAAAGTTTAAAGATCATTCAACAAAGTATTAATAAATTGTTTAAATGTATGGGTGAAGATGTTTTAGTAAGGGGTAAAATAGCACCTCCAAAAAGATCAGAAATGAAAAAATCTATGGAGGCTTTAATCCATCACTTTAAACTTTATACAGAAGGATTTCATGTACCAAAAGGAGAAGTTTACGTCTCAGTTGAGGCACCAAAAGGTGAGTTTGGTGTATTTTTAGTATCTGATGGTACAAATAAACCTTACAGAGTTAAATTAAGAGCTCCTGGTTTTTCGCATTTAGCAGCTATTGACTATTTATGTAAAGGTCATCAACTCGCAGATGTTTCGGCTATTTTAGGATCTTTAGATGTTGTTTTTGGAGAAATTGATAGATAATGTTTAGAAGAATTGATAAAAATCAACCAAAAGCGTTTGAATTTTCAAAAGCCAATCTTTCTTGGGCAAAAAAACAAATATTGAAATATCCTAAGGATCGTCAACAAAGTGCGGTAATACCTTTATTATACAGAGCTCAAGAACAAGAAGGTTGGATTTCAAAGCCTGCTATAGAAGTTATTGCAAAAATGCTTAAAATTGCCCCTATTAGGGTTTATGAAGTCGCAAGTTTTTATTTTATGTTTCATTTATCCCCAGTTGGTAAAAAGGCTCATATTCAAGTTTGTGGTACTACTCCATGCATGTTGAGAGGGTCTGAAAAACTCATTGAAATATGTAAACAAAAAATTTCAAAAAATCAGAAACAACCATCTTCAAATGGTAAATTATCCTGGGAAGAAGTTGAATGTATTGGAGCTTGTTCAAATTCACCAGTTATACAAATAGGAAGTGATTATTATGAAGATTTATCAGAAGAAAGCTTTTCCTCTCTCTTAGATAGCTTAATTGATGGCTATCCCGAGCCAGGTAGTCAAAAAAAAAGATTTTCTTCTGAACCAGAAGGTTTTTTGAATTCTTCAAAGATTAAAATTGAGGAAAATAAAAATGCTTCTGTAGAATTATTTTTAGAATCTTCTTTATTAAAGAACACCAAAAAAGTTAATATAAGAAAGGTAAAGTAGTGCTTAATGAAAAAGATAAAATTTTTTCTAATTTGTACGGATTTAAAGATAGAAGTATTAATTCTGTGATTTCCAGAGGTCAATGGGATGGTACAGAAAAATTTATAAAAAATGGTTCTTCATGGATAATTGAAGAAATCAAGAATTCTGGATTGAGAGGAAGGGGAGGGGCTGGTTTTCCTACAGGCTTAAAATGGTCTTTTATGCCTAAACCAAACCCAACAAAACCGTCTTACTTAGTGATTAATGCTGACGAGTCTGAGCCTGGAACATGTAAAGACAGAGAAATTTTAAGGCATGAGCCTCATTCTTTAATAGAAGGTTGTTTAATAGCTGGTTTTGCAATGGGTGCTAATGTTGCTTACATTTATGTAAGGGGTGAGTATGTACGAGAGAGAGAAGCTCTACAAATTGCAATCGATGAAGCATATTCTAAAGGTTTTTTGGGAACAAACGCTAAAAAAACGGGCTGGAAATTTGATATCTATGTTCATCATGGTGCTGGTGCATATATTTGTGGAGAAGAAACTGCACTTCTTGAAAGTTTAGAAGGTAAAAAAGGTATGCCTAGAATGAAACCACCATTCCCAGCTATGGCTGGTTTATACGGCTGTCCAACCACAGTAAATAATGTTGAATCTATTGCAGTTGTACCAACAATACTAAGAAGGGGAGCATCTTGGTTTTCTAAATTTGGTAGAACAAATAATACGGGTACCAAGTTGTTTTGCTTGTCTGGCCATATTAACAAACCTTGTGTAGTGGAAGAAGAGATGTCAATTCCTCTAAAAGAACTTATTGAAAAATATGGTGGTGGCATAATTGGCGGTTGGGATAACCTAAAAGCCGTGATACCTGGTGGATCCTCTGTTCCGCTTTTACCTGCTAAATTATGTAATGATGCAATCATGGATTTTGATTGGTTAAGAGAAAATCAGTCAGGATTAGGGACAGGTGCTGTTATAGTAATGAATTCTGATACTGACATTGTTAAAGCTATTTGGAGATTATCTAAATTTTATAACCATGAAAGCTGTGGTCAGTGTACTCCCTGTAGAGAAGGTACTGGTTGGATGATGAGAGTAATGAAAAGATTAATTTCGGGAGATGCGAAATTAGAAGACATTGATAACCTTTTAGAGATTACTAAGCAAGTAGAAGGGCACACAATCTGCGCTCTAGGTGATGCGGCAGCATGGCCCATACAAGGACTTTTCAGGCACTTTAGAAGTGAAGTCGAGGAAAGAATTAGAAATAAAGTTAGTTCTAAAATTGCAGCTGAGTAAAAATGGAAGAAAATTTAAGAAAAATAATAATTGATGGAGAAGAAATTGGTGTAAATCCTGCTATGACAATATTACAAGCTTGTGAATATATTGATAAAGAGATTCCAAGATTTTGTTATCATGAAAGACTATCAATTGCAGGAAATTGTAGAATGTGCCTTGTTGAGGTTGTTGGGGGTCCTCCTAAACCAATGGCTTCTTGTGCTCTTCAGGTTAAAGATTTGAGACCAGGTCCCAATGGCGAACCTCCAACTATAAAAACAAATTCCAAAATGGTAAAGAAAGCTCGAGAAGGAGTTATGGAATTTTTATTGATTAATCATCCTTTAGATTGCCCAATATGTGATCAAGGAGGTGAATGTGATTTGCAAGATCAAGCGGTAGCATATGGTGTTGATTTTTCTAGATATGTTGAGCCAAAAAGGGCAGTGTTAGACATGGATTTGGGCCCATTAGTCGAAACACATATGACAAGATGTATTTCATGTACAAGATGTGTAAGATTTATATCAGAAGTAGCAGGCATACATGAAATGGGCCAAATAGGTCGAGGTGAAAATAGTGAAATCACTTCTTATCTAGGGAGAACATTAGAAAGTGAATTACAAGGAAATATCATTGATTTGTGTCCTGTGGGAGCACTGACATCTAAACCTTACGCATTTACAGCTAGACCATGGGAGTTGTCGAAAACAAATTCTATTGATGTAATGGATGCACTTGGATCAAACATTCGTATTGATTCAAAAGGAAAAAAAATAATGCGTATTATTCCAAGAAATCATGATGGTATCAATGAAGAGTGGTTGTCAGACAAATCTAGATTCATTTGGGATGGCCTAAATAAACAAAGGTTAGATTTACCCTATATAAGAGATGATAATGGTCGATTGAAGCCTTGTTCTTGGAATGAAGCTTTTGATGTTATCGTTAATAAATTCAAAAAAAGCCCGAATATTCTTGCATTAGCAGGAGATTTAATTAGCGTAGAAACTCTTTTCTCAGCAAAAGAGCTGATTTCTAATTTAGGTGGAAAAACCGAGTGTAGGATTGCTGATACTTGTATTCCACCAAGTGATAGAGCTTTGTACGCTGGAACTGTCCCATTAGATGAAATAAATAATTCTGAAATTATATTTATAATTGGTTCAAATCCTAGGATTGAAGCACCAGTTTTGAATGCTAGGATAAGAAATTCTTGGCTTAATGGTACAGAAGTAAATTTAGTAGGAGAAAAATCTGATTTAACCTATGAATATAATCATATTGGGACAAACCTTTTTGAATTAGAAAAATTAACTAAAAGTAAAACTAGGGTTTTTGAAAATAAAAAAGTTTTAATTATTTTAGGTCAGGGTATTTTTGGTAATAATGATGGTTATGATGCATTAGAAGTTGTAAAAAAATTTAAAGAAAATTTTAATGCAGAGCTAATAAGCCTTCATGTTGCTGCGTCAAGGGTTGGAGCACTTGATTTAAATTTTGTTTCTGATCTTGGATATAGTTCATCAATAAACTGGTCAGATATTATATTTAATATAGGCATGGATGAATACGATTTGCCTAAAGGTAAATTTGTAATTTATCAAGGAAGTCATGGAGATCGTGGTGCAAATAGGGCTGATGTAATTCTTCCTTCATGTGCTTTTCCAGAAGAATCTGGTATTTATGTAAATACAGAAGGAAGGCCGCAGTTTTCACTAAAAGCATGTGAAAAAATTGGTGAAGCTCGTGAAAATTGGGCTATAATAAGGGCATTGTCAGAAAAACTTAATTATACTCTAAAGTATAATAATTTAAGTCAACTAAGGGAAAAACTTTTTTTTGATTACCCAGATTTTGCTCTTATAGACGAAGTCAGAAAGAATACTTGGATAAAGTCCTCGAAATATTCCAAAGAATGTTTAAAAAAAGATTTAAAAAATATTTGGGTAGATCATTATTTAACAAATCCAATAGCTAGATCAAGTAGTATAATGGCTGAATTATCAAAAAATAAACGAAAAAATTTTAATGAAAAGGTGAAGTAAAAACATGGATTTTTCACAAGGTTTTGGTTTAATAATTTTGATAATTGGTCAATGCTTACTAATTACAGTATCAGTTTTGCTAAGTTTAGCTTTTTTAATGTACGCTGATAGAAAAATTTGGGCAGCTGTGCAAATGCGAAAGGGTCCTAATGTTGTTGGTGCTTTTGGACTTTTACAATCCTTTGCAGATTTTTTAAAATATTTATTTAAAGAAATTGTCATACCAGCAGGTTCAGATAAAGTAGTTTTTCTATTAGCTCCCCTCATTACTTTTGTTTTATCACTAGTAGCTTGGTCAGTTATTCCTTTTAATGAAGGATGGGTGCTAACTGACATTAATATTGGTATTTTATTTATATTTGCAGTAGCTGGTCTAGAAGTTTATGGCGTTATAATGGGGGGGTGGGCTTCTAATTCTAAGTATCCATTTCTTGGAAGTCTACGATCTGCAGCTCAAATGATTTCTTATGAAGTCTCAATAGGTTTTATAATTGTTGGCATTCTTATATCAACAGGATCACTAAATCTATCTAAAATAGTTCTGGCCCAAGACGGTAGTTATGGAATTTTTAGTTGGTATTGGTTACCTCATTTTCCTATGGTGATATTATTTTTTATATCTGCATTAGCAGAGACAAATAGACCACCATTTGATTTACCGGAAGCCGAAGCCGAATTAGTGGCTGGTTTTCAAGTTGAATACTCTTCAACCCCATTTTTACTTTTTATGATTGGAGAGTTAATGACCGTTGTGTTGATGTGTGCACTTATATCCATACTTTTTTTTGGAGGATGGTTATCACCTATACCTTTTATACCTGATGGTGTTTTATGGCTAATATTAAAAATATTGATTATATTTTTTATTTTTTCCATGGTAAAAGCTATAGTTCCTAGGTTTAGATACGATCAATTAATGAGGTTGGGATGGAAAGTATTCCTTCCTATGTCCTTAGCTTGGGTTGTAATAGTTGCTACACTTGCACAGTTTGGAATTTCTGGTTATGTAAGGTGGTAAAAAAATGGTGCAATTATGAATAAAATTGATTGGCGAAGAGCTTTCGATTACTTATTACTCAAGGATTTTATAAGAGGTTTTAAGCTAGGGTTTAAATATTTTTTTAAATCTAAAGCTACTATTAATTACCCTTATGAAAAGGGACCTATTTCCTCTAGATTCCGTGGAGAGCATGCACTGCGATGTTATCCTAATGGTGAAGAAAGATGTATTGCATGTAAGCTATGTGAAGCTATTTGTCCAGCACAAGCAATAACCATAGATGCAGGTCCTAGACAAGTAGATGGTAGCAGAAGAACCATACGATATGATATTGACATGACAAAATGTATTTATTGTGGGCTTTGCCAAGAAGCTTGTCCTGTTGATGCTATAGTTGAAGGTCCAAATTTTGAATATGCAACTGAAACTAGAGAAGAGTTGTTTTATAACAAAGAGAAATTAATGGAAAATGGAAGAAAATGGGAACATTTGCTAGCAGAAAATATAAAGCTTGATAAGAGTTTTAGGTGATATAGGAAATATCTGAGGATTTTTATGGAACCATTTGCGTTAGGATTTTATTTTTTTTCAAGCATTACACTACTATCTGGTCTTATGGTTGTATTATCCACCAACCCAGTTCATTCAGTTTTGTGGCTTATATTAACTTTTTTTGGAGCATCAGGTCTTTTTATAATTTTAGGTGCAGAATTTTTAGCTTTAATTCTAATGATTGTTTATGTTGGAGCAGTTGCTGTTCTTTTTATGTTTGTTGTCATGATGTTAAATATTAATTTTAAAGAAATCAAATCCAGGTTAACAAAATATTTACCTGTAGGAGTTTTAATAGGTTTAGTTCTTTTTGTAGAACTTAGCTTAATTTTTGGTGATTTTATTCCAGAATTAAAATTTAACAGCAATGATGATTTAGTAATTAATCCTAATATAGAAAATACTAAACAATTAGGATTAGTTCTATATACTGATTTTTTTATATATTTTCAATTAGCTGGTATTGTTCTACTAATAGCAATGATAGGTGCAATTGTATTAACACATCAAAGGAGAAAAGATGTAAAGAGACAAGATGTTTTAGCCCAGATTTACAAGGATCCAAATAATTCCATAGAGTTAAAAGATATTAAACCAGGACAAGGGTTATGATTGAATTGCAACATTTTCTAATCTTATCATCTTTATTATTTTTAATTGGTGTCTTTGGGATATTTCTAAATAGAAAAAATATAATTATTATTCTTATGTCTATAGAATTAATCTTATTAGCCGTAAACATAAACTTTGTATCTTTTTCTTTTTTTCTGGGTGATCTTACGGGACAAATTTTTTCACTTTTTATTTTGACGGTTGCGGCTGCTGAGGCAGCAATTGGTTTAGCTATATTAGTCTGTTTCTATAGGAATAAAGGATCAATAGCTGTTGATGATGCTAATTTAATGAAGGGTTAACAATTTGATTAAGTTCATCATTTTTGCACCTTTAATAGCAGCTATTTTTTCAGGATTTTTTTACAAAAAATTTAAAGAAAAAAATGTTTTGTATTTTACTACCTCTATAATATTTTTATCAGCAGTACTATCTTGGTATATTCTTTTAAGTTTAGACTTTTCTAAAGTTGAAACAATAATTTTAATCAAATGGCTAGAGTCTGGCTCCTTACTTGTAAATTGGGAATTAAGGTTAGATAGTTTAACAGCTATCATGCTGACAGTAGTAACTACAATATCAGCTTTTGTGCATTTTTATTCTTTAGGTTATATGGCGCATGATCCAAATTGGGAAAATGATGAAAAATATAGACCTAGGTTTTTTTCTTACTTATCACTTTTTACATTTGCAATGCTTATGCTGGTAACCTCTAATAACTTTGTTCAATTGTTTTTTGGTTGGGAAGGTGTGGGTTTGGCCTCATATTTATTAATAGGTTTTTACTATAAAAAATCTTCTGCAAATTTGGCTTCAATAAAGGCATTCATTGTTAATAGAGTAGGGGACATTGGATTAGCTATAGCAATTTTTTGTACTTTTTTTTATGTAAATTCTTTAAATTTTGATGAACTTTTTTCGAAATCTCAAGAAATTTCAAATAAAAATATTGAAATTCTATTTTTTAATTTTAACGCGCTAGAATTTATTGTAATTTTATTTTTTTTAGGTGCTATGGGAAAATCTGCACAACTTTTTCTTCATACATGGTTACCTGATGCAATGGAGGGGCCAACACCAGTATCTGCTTTAATACATGCTGCAACAATGGTCACAGCTGGTGTATTTTTAGTATGTAGACTTTCCCCAGTAATTGAATATACCCCAATCGCTTCAAATTTAATAATATTAGTTGGAGCAATTACTGCTTTTTTTGCGGGAACAGTTGCTTTAGTTCAAAATGATGTAAAAAGAATAATTGCTTATTCAACATGTTCTCAGCTCGGTTTTATGTTTGCTGCAGCTGGTATCGGACTTTATCAGGCTGCAATGTTTCATTTGTTCACTCATGCTTTTTTTAAAGCTCTATTATTTTTATGTGCCGGGTCAATTATTCATTCAATGCATCATCAACAAGACATAAGATCGTATGGTGGTTTGAGAAAAAAGCTTCCAATTACTTTTTACTCAATGTTGATTGGAACTCTAGCAATTACAGGCTTAGGTATACCTTTAAGCTATGATTTATTTCATTTACCTATCGGATTTTCAGGATTTGTATCCAAAGACGCTATTATTGAAGGTATCTATGCCTCAAAAAATGATAATTCTTTTATTTATTTTTTATTAATTATTATTTGTACAATTACAACTTCATTATATAGTTGGCGTTTGATTATTTTAACATTTTTTGGAGACTACAAAGGTAAAATCGAATATTTTAATGAAGCAGTAGAAGACTCTAAACCTATAAATATTACGTTAATCTTCCTTTCAATATGTTCTATTTTGGTTGGAGTTATTTTTTATGATTTTTTTCTTGGGAAAAAGGCAGAATATTTCTTCTCACAATCCCTATTTATTTCACCGGATAATACTGTATTTTACGATTTGCACTACATACCAAAATGGGCAAAAATAGCACCATTTTTGGCAATGATAGTAGGGCTGTTTTTAGCTTTATACTTCTATGTAAAGAAACCAAAATTACCCCAAGTTTTTTCTAACAACCAAAAAATCCTTTATCTTTTTTTATTAAACAAATGGTATTTTGATGAGATATATAATATTCTTTTTGTAAAATCTTCAAGGTGGTTAGGCACCTTTTTTTGGAAAACAGGTGATGAAAGAATAATTGACGGCTTTATTAATTTTATTTCTTTAACTTTTATACCAACAATAACAAAGTATGTTGGTCGATTACAAACTGGTTTAATTTACCATTATGCTTTCGCTATTTTTATTGGATTAGTATCTATATTTACTTATTTGCTTATTAAAATTGGAGGTTAAGCGTGGATTATTTGCTATCCTTAATTATTTTTTTTCCAAGTTTTGGTGCATTAATACTTGGAATTTTTTTAAGAGGTGAGAATTTAGAATCTAATAATAATGCTAAGTTATTAACTTTAGTTTCTACTATTGCACCATTAATATTCAGTATTTTTGTCTTTTATAATTTCAATTCTAGTGTAACAGGATTTCAATTAGTCGAAGAATATCAGTGGTTGATGGGGTTAACATATAAAGTAGGTATTGATGGAATATCTTTGCCACTAATTTTGTTAACAACTATAACAATGCCGATTGTTATAATTTCAAGTTGGAAAATCGAAAAAAATGTTAAAGAGTATATGATCTGTTTTTTGATATTAGAAACCTTAATATTAGGTGTTTTTTGTTCATTAGATCTTGTTTTATTCTATTTATTTTTTGAATCTGGGTTGATTCCAATGTTTTTAATAATTGGAATTTGGGGTGGAAATAATAGAGTATATGCTGCATTTAAGTTTTTTTTATATACTTTGTTAGGTTCAATATTAATGCTATTTGCAGTTATTTACATGTGGACAGTATCTGGCACAACTGACATTACAAAATTAATGTTTTTTGATTTTAACAGTAGTGATTTAAAATTATTAGGCTTTAATATCAATGGAGGTATTCAGTCAATACTTTGGATAGCATTTTTTGCTTCATTTGCAGTAAAATTACCTATGTGGCCATTTCATACTTGGCTTCCAGATGCTCATGTTCAGGCACCTACTGGAGGTTCTGTAGTTTTGGCAGCAATTTTACTCAAAATGGGAGGATATGGTTTTTTGAGATTTAGTCTCCCAATGTTTCCTGATGCTAGCCTCATTTTTCAAAATTTTATTTTTTCTATCTCAGTGATTGCTATTATTTACACCTCTTTGGTTGCTCTTATGCAGAAAGATATCAAAAAACTAATTGCATATTCATCAGTAGCACATATGGGTTTTGTTACTTTGGGTATTTTTTCGATGAATCAACAGAGTATTGATGGAGCTATTTTTCAAATGATAAGCCATGGAATAATTTCAGCTGCTTTATTTTTGCTAGTAGGAGTGATTTATGACCGTATGCATACTAAAGATATTGATTTTTATGGTGGATTAGTATCGTTAATGCCTAAATATGCTTTGTTTTTTATATTTTTCACTATGGCTAATGTAGGATTACCAGGAACGAGTGGCTTTGTAGGAGAGTTTTTAGTATTACTTGGTACTTTTAAAGTTAGTAAGTTAGTAACTATTTTTGCAAGTTTAGGAATAGTACTTTCTGCATGTTATGGATTGTGGCTTTCTCGTAGAATAATTTTTGGTAATGTTACAAATAATAGTTTGCTTGAAATAACTGATTTAAACAGAATAGAAAAACTCTATTTTATACCTTTAATTGTTCTTACATTATTTCTAGGAATTTTACCCTATCCAGTTTTAGAAATTACATCTAATTCTGTCGATTTGTTAGTATCTCATTTAGCACAAAATTTAAAATGATGGAAAAAAAATGAAAATTATTGATATTTTAATCCTAGCTCCAGAGATTTTACTAATAATTTTCTCAATAATTGCAATTTTAACTGCTAGTTTCTTTAAGAGTAATAAATCGTATAATTTAATTTTCCAAGCAACTATAATTATTTTTTTATTTTCTGCACTAATTTTATATTTAACTCCTTTTGAGATTAAAACAAATGTTAATGGTATCTTTATAAGGGATACTTTCTCTAAATTTTTTCAAATATTGATTTTATTAAGTGTGTCATGTCTTTTATTTATGAGTAAGCAATACTTACAAAAAAACAAATTATTTAAACCAGAATACCCAATTCTTTTAATATTTTCAACATTAGGTATGATGCTTATGATATCATCAAACAATTTTTTATTGTTATATTTAGGCTTGGAAATTCA
This sequence comes from uncultured Alphaproteobacteria bacterium, assembly GCA_902541695.1. Classification (GTDB taxonomy): domain Bacteria; phylum Pseudomonadota; class Alphaproteobacteria; order Rhodobacterales; family Rhodobacteraceae; genus CACIIZ01. The sequence goes on from CACBRT010000002.1 coordinate 63,772, forward strand.
ATCTTTATCTTTATATGTTGTATCTTCTTTTCGAAGAGAAAACTACAAATCAACAGAAGCAGGGTTAAAATATTTTATTTTAGGGTCTTTATCCTCAGGACTTATGTTATTTGGAATTAGCTTAATATACGGATCAACTGGTTCTATAAATTTTGAAATTATATCTTCAATGATTAAACATGAGGGATTTTTCCCTGGAATAATTGCAGGTTTAGTTTTTTTAATTTGTGGTTTTGCATTTAAGGCTTCTGCGGTTCCATTCCACATGTGGACACCTGACGTTTATGAGGGATCCCCAACCCCGGTTACAGCATTTTTTGCAACTGTTCCTAAATTAGCAGCCATTGGGGTTTTGTTAAGAGTTCTCTTTGATTGTTTTGGTCAACTAGTAGAAAGCTGGCAGCAAGTTATCATTATAATATCTGTGTTATCAATGTTTTTGGGTTCTATAGCAGCAATAGGTCAAAATAATATTAAAAGATTGATGGCTTACTCTTCTATTGGCCATATAGGTTTTGTTCTGATGGGAATAGCAAGTGGTACAGACAAGGGGGTTTCATCAGTACTTATTTATATGGTTTTATATATTATAATGAATATAGGAGTTTTTGTATTTATTTTAAATATGGAACGAAATGGTGTAGCAGTAACTACAATAAACAGTCTTAATATGTATAATGATGTTTCTAAAAGCCAAACTCTTTTTTTAACGATTTTATTATTTTCGTTAGCCGGTATACCCCCACTGGCAGGGTTTTTTGGAAAATTCTTTATTTTTAACGCTGCAATAAATGCAGGACTATCTTGGCTTGCAGTAATTGGTGGTATAGCTTCAGTAATCGCAGCTTTTTATTATTTGAGGATTGTTTATCTAATGTATTTTGGGTTATCTTCAGATCCTTTATCTGGAAAAATGCCAACTGCTCATTGGCTTATTTTATCTGGTTCAGCATTACTAATGTTAATTGGGATAATAAACCTCTATGGTCTTGAAAAACCTTCTTTTTTAGCAGCCAAAAGTCTTATAAATTAGTGGAAAATTGGCCAAAATTTTTTAAATTGATTAAATATAATGAATTAGATAGTACTAATTCAGAAGCTAAAAGGTTGGCATTTAAAGATAGTTTAAATAAATGCATTTTTTCAAAAGTTCAGACTAAAGGAAAAGGAAGTAGAGGGAGACATTGGATTTCAGGATCAAAAAATTTAACAGCATCGTTTCTTTATTATCCAAAAGGAAATTATATTAATTTTTCACATCGAACATTTATTGCAAGTTTAGCTTTGTTTGATTCTTTAAAATATTCAGGTGTTGATTATAAAGATTTAATATTAAAATGGCCTAATGATATTTTATTAAAAAACAAAAAAATATCAGGGATACTACTAGAAACTGTAAAAGATAAAAATTCAAGCAGACTAGCCTTAATAATAGGAGTAGGTGTTAATTTAAATTCTTATCCCCAAAAAATAAGTATTTACAATTACTCTAAAATAAAACCTATCAGTTTAAATACTGTAATTGGTAAAAAGACACCTTCACCAAAAGATATGGTAACATATATTGCAAATTCATTGCTTTATTGGGAAAATACCTATATCAAAGAGGGATTTGGAAATATAAAGAAATGTTGGCTAAATTTTTCCTATCATATTGGTAAAAAATTAGATTTTGAATTTAAAGGAAAAGTTATAAAAGGTTCTTTTTCTGGAATAAGTGATGATGGTTCTCTTAGAGTTTTAACAGAAAAAAAAATAGTTGAAATTAATGTTGGCGATGTTTTTTTTTATAGTTAAAAGTTATTTATTTTTTTTTATTATGGACACTAAATGAAAGAAAAAGAAAGATTATTTTTTATACCATTAGGTGGATGTTCAGAAATAGGAATGAACATGTATGTTTATGGTTATGATAATGGTAAAGAGGTAGATTATATTTTAGTTGATGCTGGAGTAACTTTTCCAGATCCAGAGTATACACCTGGTGTAGACCTCATAATGCCAGATACTTCATTTATTGAAAATAATATAAGTAATTTTAAAGCAATATTTATAACTCATGCTCATGAAGATCATATTGGTTCTCTTACCCATTTATTTGAGTATATAGAAGCTCCAATTTATTGTGGAAGATTTACAGCATTAATTGCAAGGTCTAAAATAAGAAAAGGTGGAGGAAATACTAAATTAGTTAAGATAGCAGATCATTATCCAAAAATGATAAAAGTTGGCTCTTTTAATGTTGGATTTGTAAATATTTCTCATTCTATACCAGAAGCATCTGGTTTAGTTATAGAAACCCCATGTTCACGAATTTTTCACTCAGGTGATTTTAAAGTTGATCATTCTCCAGTTCTTGGAAAACCGTTTAATAATGAATTATTAAGTAAAATTGGCAAAAAAGGTATTAATACATTGGTGTGTGATAGCACTAACGTTTTTAATGAACATAAGGGTCGATCAGAAGCTAGTTTACTTGATAATTTTGTAAAATTATTTATGGAAGTAAAAGGAGTAATCGTTGCTACTACTTTTGCTTCTAATTTAGCGAGATTAAAAACCTTAGCATCTGCGGCATATCAATCTGGACGGTCACTAGTAGTATTAGGCAGAGCAATGAATAATATGATAAATTGCGGAAAAGAGAGTGGAATACTTAAAGACTTTCCTGATATTTTGTCACCAAGAGATGCAAAATTAGTTCCTAAAAGTCATTTATTAGTTTTAGCAAGTGGTAGCCAAGGAGAGCCAAGAGCTGCATCTGCACAACTTGCTAGAGAAGGTTACATGGGCTTTACAATTGGTAAAGGAGATGTTTTTTTGTTTTCTTCAAAAACTATTCCTGGTAACGAACTTCGTGTTTCATATATCATTGATCAACTTGAACGTAAGGAAGTTCAAGTTATAGAGGACAAAAATGGTTTATTTCATGTATCTGGTCATGCTAATAAACCTGATTTAAAAATTTTTCACAATTTAATTTCGCCTAATTTATTTATACCCATGCATGGGGAATTTAGACATTTGAAAGAGCATATAAGGATAGCAAAAGAATCAGGAATCAAAACACTCCTAGTGCAAAACGGTGATGTTGCTCAAATTTCAAATAGTGCAAATGCCGCAATTATTGATAAAGTAGAACATGGTAGAATTTTCTTAGATGGATCTATACTAATTGATGAGGAGGAAGGAGTAGTTTCAGAAAGAAAGAAATTAATGTATAATGGGATTGTCAACGTTTCTATTTTAATCAATAATATCATTCCTTATACCCATTTTGAGCTAGATTTTATTGGAGTATCTACAACTATTGATTTTAAGAACGAAGTTACTAAACATCTAGAAGATGAAATTAACTTTTTTATTAATAATAAAATTAAAAATTTAAAAAATTGTGAAAATTATCAATTTGAGACAGAAGTAAGAAGAATTTTAAATAAATTTTTTAAAAATGAGATAGGTAAAAAACCACAAATTTCCATTTGTATCCATAGAATGGATATAATGTAAAAAATAAATGAAGTTCTAAAAAAAATATTGTTCTAATTAATAATTTTTACTTAGCCTTCCAATTTAATATGTTAATGATATTATATATTTAACTAATGTAAAATAAGATTAATTTTATAAGACGAGGATTGATTGAATATATCTACAAAATCATATTTAGGGTTAGAGAAGTTAGAAGTATTCTCAATTGTGCACTGGACTAAAAAGACTTTTTCTTTTCAATGTAAACGCCCCAAAAACTTGAGATTTCGATCTGGTGAGTTTGTAATGATAGGTTTAGAAAATGGTCATAAGCCTTTACTCAGAGCTTATTCAATAGTATCGCCAAGTTGGGATGAAATTTTAGAATTTTACTCTATAAAAGTAAGTGATGGTCCATTGACATCAAGGCTTCAAAATTTGAGAAAAGGTGATAGTATTTATTTAAAACCTAAATCTGTGGGTACATTGGTTTTAGATGCTTTAATACCATCTCAAAGATTAATCTTATTTTCAACAGGAACTGGAATAGCCCCTTTTTTAAGTGTTATAAGGGATCCTGAGACTTATGAAAAATTCAACGAGGTTATTCTTACGCATACTTGTAGATACAAAGATGAACTAGAATATGGCAAAAAAGTTTATGAGAAAACTAATAATAATAATTTATTAAGCGAAATTATAAGTGATAAACTAAAGCTTATATCAACAACAACAAGAGAAGATACGCCATTAATGGGTAGGATGACTGATTGGCTGCAAAATGGAAAATTTAAAATTAATACTGGAGCAGATCTAAATTTGAAAACTGATAGAGTTATGATATGCGGCAGTCTTGATATGTTACAAGATCATAAAAATATATGCCTTCAAAAAGGTATGATTGAAGGATCAAATTCTAATCCAGGACATTTTGTAATAGAAAAAGCTTTTGTTGACTAATTATTGTCATTATTGCTTTCCTTAACTTTAATAAAATTTATATTGGGATTTTCTCGTATGCTTTTTTCTAAGTCCCAGTCAATTCTGATAAGATACACGTAATCATTGTCATTATCTTTTGCCATTTGGTTTATATTTGCTTGAGTAAATTTTTCTATTGGCTTTTGTTCTCCTTTTAGCCATCTTGCTGTCTTAAACTGAGTGTCTTCAAATTTAACTGGTATATTATATTCTGATTGTATTCTGTTCTGCAATACGTCGAATTGGAGTATTCCTACTACACCTATAATTTTATAATCACCCACAATTGTTTTGAATAATTTGATTAATCCTTCTTCTGCGAATTGATCCAAGGATTTATTTAAATGTTTTGATTTCATGGGGTCAGTTGTTGTAATTTTTTTCATCAATTCAGGAGCAAAAGATGGAATGCCAAGAAATTTGATATTCTCGTTTTCTGTAAATGTATCACCAATTATGAATTGACCATGATTAGGTATGCCAATTATATCACCGGCCCAAGCTTCATCAATTATATTCCTATCTTTAGCTAAGAATAAAATTGGATTAGAAATTGTTATTATTTTTTTTGTCCTAACATGATAAAGTTTCATTCCTCTTTTAAACCTGCCAGAACATATTCTTACAAAAGCAACTCTGTCTCTATGTCTATGATCCATATTTGCTTGAACTTTAAAGACAAAACCAGTGACCTTTTGTTCTTCTGGTTTTATTATCCTTTTTATACTTTGCCTGGGTTGTGGATAAGGACCATATTCCATTATTGATCTTAGCAATCTTTTAACACCCAATGAATAAATTGCTGATCCAAAAAAAAGTGGAGATAATGTACCTTCCATAAAGTTATGGACATTGAATTCAGAAGTTAAAGACTTAATAGTATTTATTTGATCATATTCTTCGTTTAACTTACCTTTAAAAATTTTGGAAATTGCTAAATTTTTAGTTTTAGAATTTACTATTGTTGTCTCATTTTTCACATTTTTATTTTGTTTGATTAGTAACTCAATATTACCATCATTCATTTCGAAACAACCAATAAAGTCATTACCTTTTCCCAATGGATAATTTATTGGAGAGATCTCAAGTGCAAGTAATTCTTGGATTTCATCAATAATATCTATGACTTCACGACTTTCCCTATCCATTTTGTTGCAGAATGTAATTATTGGTAGATCTCTTAGTCTACAAATTTCAAATAGTTTTTTAGTCTGACTTTCAACTCCCTTGGCTCCATCTATAATCATAATCACAAAATCGACTGCTGAAAGCGTACGATATGTATCTTCTGAAAAATCAGCATGACCTGGTGTATCTATTAAATTAAGCCAAAAATCATTGTATTTTAGTGACATTGCAGATGTAGAAACTGAAATACCCCTTTCTTTCTCAATTTTTATAAAGTCAGAAACTGTTCTTTTGCTTGATGATTTTGCTCTTACTTGTCCAGCAAGGTTTATAGCACCTGTTTCTAACAAAATTTGTTCAGTTAGGGTTGTTTTACCTGCATCAGGATGTGAAATAATTGCAAAGGTTCTTCTCTTTAATATATCGTTAGGAATTGTGTTAGAAATTTTCATAACAATTGATTTTAAGCTAAATAAATCTGATTATAAAAATATATCATTTGATTACATTTAAGTAGTAATGTAATTCTTTATAATTGAATAGGAACATTTACTATACATAATGAAATTTGGATAGTATTCAAATTATTATCATTAATTTTAAAAAGAGAGAGTTTTATGGATTTAGGGATTAAAGGAAAAAAAGCTATAGTATGCGCTTCTTCTAGAGGATTAGGATTTGGTTGCGCTGAAGCTTTGGCGAAAGCTGGTGTATCTTTAACTATTTGTTCAAGAAAAATAGAAGAAATTGAGAAAGCTGCTGATCAATTATCTTCACATAACGTTAAAGTTAATGCAATAGCTTGTGACATTACCACGGAAGAGGGAAAAAACAAAATACTAGAAGCTTGTGGCTCACCTGATATATTAATTAATAATGCTGGAGGGCCTCCTCCAGGGATATGGTCTGATTGGGTTCGTGAAGATTTTTTAAAAGCTTTAAACTCTAATATGTTAACTCCAATTGATCTTATTAAAAGAGTTTTACCTATTATGATAGAAAAAAAATGGGGTAGGATTATTAACATTACAAGTCAAGCCGTCAAAGCCCCGGTTCCAGCTTTAGGTTTATCTAATTCTGCACGTACTGGTCTTACAGGGTATGTAGCGGGAACTTCGAGACAAGTTGCAAGGTTTGGTGTAACAATAAACAACCTTTTGCCTGGAATGCATGATACTAGAAGATTGATTGATTTGGACGAGGCCATGAGTAAAGAAAAAAATATCTCATTTGAAGAGGCTAGAAATTTAAGAAAAGACACTATTCCAGTCGGTAGATATGGTACAATTGAAGAATTTGGTAATACCTGTGCATTTCTTTGTTCACAACATTCTGGATTCATAGTAGGTCAAAACATACTTTTAGATGGAGGAGCAGTTAATTCAACTATTTAAAAATTAATTCAATTGCATTTCTCTCAAACAAATCAGTACTTCATTTATGACAATAGATTATTCGTTAGAACTTATAAATATCACTAAAAAGTTTGATAGCCAAAATGTGGTTGAAAATTTAAACTTGTCAATATTACCTGGTAAAGTTACTTGCCTTTTAGGTCCATCCGGTTGTGGTAAATCAACAACTTTAAGGATTGCAGCTGGACTAGAGACACAAGATAGTGGAATTGTTAAAATAAATGGAAATTTGATATCAGAACCTAAGGTTTGTCATTTACCACCAGAAAAACGAAATATTGGCTTTATGTTTCAAGATTTTGCTCTTTTTCCTCATTTAAATGTTAAAAAGAATATAGAGTTCGGATTTACAAGAAATAAATATGAGTCTCTTGATAATTTTTCTTCAGACTATCTCCTTAAAAAAATTGGTTTGGATGGGTTTCAACAAAAATATCCACATACACTTTCTGGAGGGGAACAGCAAAGGATTGCTCTTGCTAGAGCAATTTCAAGTATTCCGATGGTAATGCTGATGGATGAACCTTTTTCTGGTTTGGATAAGAGATTAAGAGATGAAATAAGAGATGAGACTATTGAATTATTAAAAGAAGAGGGTGTGGCGGTTCTTATAGTAACTCATGAACCAGAGGAGGCTATGAAAATGGCTGACAAAATTGCATTAATGCGGGATGGCGAGATAATTCAGCAAGGATCTCCTTATAATATTTACAATAAACCCACTGACAAAAATGCTGCTGCATTTTTTTCAGACATCAATGTACTTAATGGTATTGTTAAGGATGGGCGTACTGAAACACCATTTGGACCATTCATTACTCCAGGCTATCAAGAAAATTCTAGGGTTGAAATTATCATTAGACCACAACATTTAAAAATTGATTTTGATAGAAATGGTAAAGGTCCTAACTCCACAATTCAAGATGGTGTTCCAGCAAAGGGAAAAGTTTTTTTTTCAAGATTTTTAGGAAAAGAGAGTATTATTGAATTAAGAATGGAAACAGATGGATCTAAACTTAAAGCTTCAATACCAGGTGTTTTTTTACCTGATAAAGGCACACCTCTTTGGTTATCGATGAGAAGAGATCGTTGTTTTGTGTTTACAAAAAAATGATTCAAAATTATTAAAAGAAGCCAAAATGTTTACTTTTTTTTTTGTAAGATATAATTATGTATTATTATATATGTTCTTAAATAGATTTGTGGATTTAAATATAGGAGATTCTAAATGCTAAATAATATTGGTTTACCAGGAATATTGTTAATCGCTGTTGTTGTTCTAGTTCTATTTGGACGGGGAAAGATTTCTGGTCTAATGGGAGAAGTTGGAAAAGGGATTACTAGTTTTAAAAAAGGAATAAATGAAGGAAAAGCAGAGCTTGAAAAAGCAGAGGAAGAAGCTGTTTCTGATGTTAAGGATGTTACTCCTGAAAAAGATAAAAGTTAGTCGGGTTGCATAAAATTTATGTGTGCTAGTTTATGTTTGATTTAGGATGGTTAGAGTTATTAGTTATTGGTATAACTGCACTTATTGTAGTTGGTCCAAAAGAATTACCACAACTTTTTAGAACAGTAGGAAGATTTTTCGGTAAGGTTAAAGGTATGGCAAGAGAATTTTCAAAAAGTATGGAGGAGGCAGCAGATGAAAGTGGCTTAAAAGATGCTACAAAGACGTTAAACTCAATTACTGACATCCATGAAAAAACAAAATTTCCAACTAAAAATACTATGGTAAAGAAAATAAAAGAAAGAATAAATCCAATAGAAGAATCAATTAAATCTACAGGTAACTTTTCTGTTGAAGGAGAAAAAGTGAAAGAAAAAATAATTAAAGTTGATAAAAATAAAAAATAAAATGAATAATTAATTTTACTTTCTAAAAATGATGGGTATATTTTGTATTATTTTACAGTGATCTTCACTTTTTTTGGACTTAATGAATGAGTAATGAAAATGATGAGGTAGATCAAAGTTCAGCTCCTCTTATAGAACATCTAGCTGAACTGAGAAATAGATTAATTAAATCTGTTGTAGCTTTTGCTATATGTATGATTTGCGCTTTTACCGTTGCTACCCAAATATTTAACTTTTTAGCTGGCCCAATTGTTGAAATTTTAAGACTAAACGGGCAAGAGCCAGATCTCATATTTACTGGTTTGCAGCAAGGTTTCATGGTAAACATAAGAATATCTTTATTTGGAGGATTTATTTTATCATTTCCTTATATTGGTTTACAATTATGGAAGTTTGTTGCACCTGGACTTTATAAAGAAGAAAAAAAGGCTTTTTTCCCTTTTTTAGTTGCTTCACCGATACTCTTTTTATTAGGAGCAGCTTTCTCTTTTTACATAGTAATGCCTTTAGCTTTTGATTTTTTTCTGGGCTTTCAACAAAATAATGAAAATATTTCAAATCTTGTAGGTATTACATATCTAGGAACTATCAACGAATATCTTGGGTTAACAATGAAATTTATTATTGCTTTTGGTTTATGTTTCCAGTTACCTGTATTACTTACTCTTATGGGAAAAGCCGGATTAATTTCCTCTTATACTCTAGCTAAATCAAGAAAATATGCTGTTGTGTGTATTTTGGTATTAGCTGCAATTGTGACCCCACCAGACGTTATTACTCAAATAATTTTATTTAGTGTAGTATATGCTCTTTATGAAATTTCAGTAGTTTTAGTAAAATTTGTAGAAAAAAAACAAAAAGAAAAACTTGATAATGACGATTTTTTTAACGACAAATCCAAAAGTCTTTAGACAATTAAATATTTATTAATGGATAGTTCGCATGACAATTACTTAAAAAGAATAGCTGATGCTTTAGACAGGATTAGTCCACCACCTTTAACTTTAAGTAATTTGGATAAATCAAATATATATCAGTGGAGTCCAAATCCTGATATTTTATTACCAATGAATAATAATTCAGTATTAGCTCTAGACTTGCTTGTTGGCGTTAATTGTAACAAGGACAAGATATATTTTAACACATTTCAATTTGCAAAAGGATTTCCTGCAAATAATATCTTATTATGGGGGGCTAGGGGTACTGGGAAATCTTCATTAATTAAATCAGTTCATAACAAAATCTCTAACACCTTTTCTTCACTTAAACTCATCCAAATTCAAAAAAAGGATATTAGCTCATTTAATAGACTAATATCAATTCTAGAAAAAATAAGAAAAGACTATAGATTTATTATATTTTGTGATGATTTGACCTTTTCTGACGAAAATGAAGATTACAAAACTTTAAAAGTTTTGTTAGACGGTGGATTACTAGAAAAGCCAAAAAATATTGTTTTTTATTGTACTTCTAATAGAAAACATTTGGTACCAAGAGAGATGTATGAAAACACTTTATCATCATCTATTTCTCCTGCAGAAGTTGTTGAAGAAAAAGTATCATTATCTGATCGTTTTGGATTAATTTTAGGATTTTATCCAATATCACAGGAACAATATTTAGATATGGTTGTAAAATACATAAAACATTTTAAAATTCCAGTAAAAAGAGAACAAATTATAAAAGAAGCGATCGAGTGGCAACAAACGCGTGGAAGCCGATCTGGTAGAGCAGCATGGCAATTTATAATTTTTCTAGCTGGCAAATATGAAATAAATCTATAATAAAAATCTACTTTTAAAATAAATTATTTAAATAATGGTTCAGGATCTAAGCTTTCAGTACCTTTACGTAATTCAAAGTGTAAGTAGTTTTTTGTATTATCATTTAATGAAGACTTTTCTACTTCTCCAATAATTTGCCCCGCTGTAACCCTTTGCCCCTTATTAACTTTTACATTTTTTACTCTTCCATAAATGCTTATTACTGAATCTTTGTGTTTTATCAAAATTATTTTTCCTAGGCCTCCTACTGGTTCTGAAATTAAAGCCACCACACCTGCTGCTGAAGATTTAATAGGAGTACCTGGTAGAGCAAAAAAATCAACACCTTCATTTTTATTATTTAATGAAGTCGGATTATATTTTCTTAAGATTATTCCATCTACTGGCTTTATTATTTTTTTTTCATCAATTATTTCATTACTTGTACTTCCAATATCTAACTGATCAGTTTCTTTAATTCCTTCCTTTAAGGAAGGAGTTAAATTTTGTTCTTTATTATCAACTTTATTATTGCTTTTTTTCTTATTTTTGGGTGTATCATTTTCTTTTCTCTTTAAAATTACTGGAATAATTAATTCCCTTCCTTCTATTATATTTAAATCTGCATCTAAACCATTCCATTTTGCTAATGAAGTAACAGATACGTTATATAATCTTGCTATTGAATAAGCAGTATCACCTGTTTCAACTCTATGCTTTATTGGGTTGCTTGGTGTTCCCAAATTAGATATCCTACTATCAGCATTTTCTATAGATTTTTTTGAATCTTGAATATTCCATTCAGAAAAAGAACCAACTACTTCACCAGCGATCTTTATAGGTAGCGCAAGAACCTCATTTTCTCTAGGTAGATAATTCAATAAAACTCCATTATAAGAGGCTAGCCTTTCAGGGTCTATATTTAACCTTTTTCCCACTTCCTCAACTGTCTCATTTCCCTTTGCAACAAGTATTTGATAATTTTCGTATGTGATTATACCTCGACTATCAGGAAGAGGCCTTTCTAAGATAGATCCTTCATCAAAAGAAGCCCCATATTCGTTGTCAAATGACGAATTTTTATTAGATTGGCATGAGATTAGTAATATCGAAAAAAATACAAAAAATCCCTTAATCCTATGCATTTATAAAATCCCGCATATTTGGTATTCCTTCTAGCAATGGAACAAATCTAACTTTAAAAATTTCCTCGTAATGAATTTGGAATTTGTCTTTTCTTATCTTTACCAAGGTTTGTTCATCTTTTGACATACCAACTGGTAAGACCATAATACCTCCATATTTAAGTTGGTCTATTAATATTTTTGGAATATCTTCTGCTGCAGCAGAAATTAAAATTCGATCAAATGGTGCCTGATTCTCTATACCAAGAGATCCATCACCAGAAATACAAGTAACATTTCTAAAACCATTATCAGCAAGTAATTTTTCAGCTTTCTTTTTCAAAATGTCATATCTTTCAATTGAATATACTCTTCTTGAAAGTTTAGAAAGTATTGCAGTTTGATAACCAGAACCAGTACCAACTTCTAAAACTTTACAGCTTTTATTAATTTCCAATTTTTCAATCATTTTAGCAATTATAGAGGGCTGACTAGTTGTTTGGCCGCAGTTAATGGGCAAAGGTATATCATCTTGAGATCTAGATAAAAAAATACCATCTAAAAATATTTTTCTATCAATGGATTCCATAGTCTTGAGAACTATTTTATCTTTAATTCCTTTACGTTTAAGGTTAAATATGAACTTTATTTTATCTTCTTTATTAGTTGTCATTAGAAAATTTTTTAAGCCTCCTAAATATATTTTATCTATATTTTGTTATTTTTTATAATTATATCCTTAATTAATATATCAACATTTAAAAAAAATAAATTTATATATCATTATAAGAATGTATTTCCTTACAATAAAATTTTCGAATTCAAAATAAAAATTTTGTAAATATAATTTTTTAACTTAGTTCATACATAAATAAGTAAAATCATTTCATTATTATTCTTTTTATTCTAATTCCCCGAATTGATTGAGAAATTTTGCTCCTGAAAGAAATTCCGATAAGCATTTAGGTATCATAATTTTTCCATCGATCGTTTGATAGTTTTCAATTACTGCTATAAGACATCTTCCAACAGCTAGTCCTGATCCATTTAAAGTATGAAGAAATAAAGGTTTAGTTTCAGATTTTTCTCTATATCGTGCATTCATTCTTCTTGATTGAAAATCACCACAGTTAGATATTGAGGAAATTTCTCTATATTTCCCTTGTCCTGGTAACCAAACTTCAAGGTCATATGTTTTATTAGCTGAAAAACCCAAATCACCAGAGCATAAAAGAACTTTCCTAAAAGGTAATTCTAAATCCTTTAGTATATTTTCAGCACACTTAGTCATTCTTTCATGCTCATCCGTACTTTTCTCAGGAACAGTAAAAGTGACCATTTCTACTTTCTCGAATTGATGTTGTCTTAGCATTCCAGTTGTATCTTTTCCTGCACTACCTGCCTCTGATCGAAAGCATTGAGTAACTGCACATAGTCTGATTGGTAATTCAGATATAGATACAATACTATTTGCTAAAAGATTTGTTAAAGATACTTCTGCAGTTGGAATTAACCACCATCCATTAGAAGTTTTGTAACTTTCAGAGGAAAATTTTGGAAGTTGACCAGTACCATACATGACATTGTCTTTTACTAGTACAGGTGTTGCAACTTCTTTTAATTTATGAATATTTATATGCTTATTCATCATAAATTGCGCAAGAGCTCTATGAAGAGTTGCTATTCCTCCAGATAAAATTGAAAAGCGACTTCCAGATATCTTAGCAGCAGACTTAAAATCAATATACTTGGCAGCGGGAACTTCAAAATGTTGTTTTGGTTTAAATTGTAATTTTTTTATATCTCCCCATTCATATATTTGAATATTATCTTTTTCATTTATACCATATGGTATATCAATACTGCATAAATTTGGTAAGGTTTCTAAAATTGAAGTAAGCTTATTACTATTTAATTGAACCTCATTTTCGAGTTTTGATATTGATATTTTTTTATCTCTTATTTTTTCTTTTAATTTAAGTATTTTTTCATCAGATCCTAAAGCTTTTATTTTACCAAAATCTTTGGATAAAGAATTTACTGATGCTTTTTGAATTTCAAGCATTTCAATATTTTTTCTTTTTTCAGTGTCTAATTTCAAAATGCTATTACTTAAAGGTTTAATATTCCTTTTTTTCAATTCTTGGTCAAATTCATTTGGATTAGATCTTATTTTTTTAATATCAAGCATGAATTTATTATTCGTTAAAAAATTTAAATTACTATTATACCAATTTTTAGGAGATTGAAATAAATTTTATCAGTAAATAACTTTGAGTCAGTAGTCGTTTATATATTAAACTGACTTTATAAAATTTGAATTGACATTCAGTTAAAAATATTTTTTTTAACTTACCTAATTAAAAATAGATATTTAAAATGAATTTATTAAATAAAATAGAATATAGATTAAAATATAGATCTACAAAAGAAATGGACTTAATATTTAGAAAATTTTGGGTGGATTTTAAAGAAAATCATACTAAAAATGAGCTAACAATATTTAATGATCTTATCCATGAGGACGATTTAGAGATATATAATTGGATAATTGGCTTTTCAAAAACACCTAAATATTATTATAAAATCATTTCTAGAATTAGGTTGCAATTAAATTTTACTGGCTAATTATCAATCGATCTTTTATTTTAACAATAATTCATTTTTCTTGTGATTAAAAATATAAATGTTATATTTATCTCGCTTTTAATTTTATTTTAGTTTGGATTAATAATTGGACAAAATCGAAAAAAATTTTTTTGAAAGTTATGATTCTTTAGAAATAAGCCTTGGTGAAATATTAAGAGGTGAAAGAGCAACTCTAGGAAAATCTTATCTAGACGTTCAAAAAGACTTAAAAATTAAGGTGAATTACATAAAAGCTATTGAGAAATGTGATATAAGTTCATTAGGAAATAAAAGTTTTATTGCTGGATATGTAAAAACTTATGCAAGGTATTTAGAATTAGACCCTGATTATGTTTATCAGAGATTTTGTGATGAATCTGGATTTGAGTCTTCAAAACTTAATTCTTTTGAAATTAAAAAAAGAATAAATACTAAAACTGAAAATAACAACTCATTTAATTCAAATTTTTGGAGACCTGGTAAGTTTTCCCAGAATAAAGTGAATTTTAGTTATGCAAGTATGAATATTTTTAAAAAAGCTTTACCTATTTGCTCACTATTTATTGTTCTATTTGGTGTAGGATATTGGATTATGCTAATTATCCTAGATTTACAGAGGTTAGAATTCATTCCTATAGATCAAGAGCCTTATAGCTCGGTAGATTTAATGAAATATAATGATGAATTTCCTGAATTTAACGATAGCAATTTTGAGCAGAAAAGGCTTATTTTAGATAGTCTTTATTCTACTAGTGACACTTCATTTCCAATAGTTCAAAATCGAGATAGCCCAATCGCAAAAATTAATCCAAATTCCTATGGGTTATTTTTAAAAACTGATAAAATGAAAAACCCATTAGAAATTAAAAAAAAATTAGCTGTTTCAAACCTTTCAAATGAACGATTTCTAGAGGAAAAAAAGGTAGTTTTAAGACCTAGATCTCCTAAACTTATTATCATTGCATTGGAAAAATCATGGATTAGATTAAAGGATCAAAAAGGTGACATTTTTCTAGAAAGAAACCTCTCTAAGGGTGAAGAATTTTTAATACCTAATGAATTATTCTCTGGTTCACTGAGAGTTGGAAACTCTACTAAAGTTTTCTTTGATATTGACGGAATTATATTTGGTCCATTAAGCAGAGATAAGAGTGTTATAAAGAATTTTTCAATTGATCCTTTAAATATTAAAAATAATCTGTCATTTGTATCAAAAAGTGTTGATTTTTTTGATGTAAGGAATAATAAAAAAATAAAAGCATTAAATACTGCAAAAAAAATAGATTAACTATAACTAATTGACTTGTCATAATGAACTTAAATTCAATCAGACCTTGGAGAAGTATACAAAGGAGAAAAAGTAGAAAAATCATGGTTGGGTCAGTTCCAGTTGGTGGAGATTCTCCAATTACAGTCCAAACCATGACTAATACATTAACGTCTGATGTTAAAAGTACTTTAAAGCAGATTTTCTTGTGTGTTGATGCAGGTGCTGACATTGTTAGAGTTTCTTGTCCTGATGAAGAGAGTACAACTGCACTTAAGTCTATAACAAATGAAAGTCCGGTTCCTATCGTTGCTGACATTCACTTTCATTATAAACGAGCCATCGAGGCTGCAAAAGCTGGTGCTGCTTGTCTTAGAATAAATCCCGGAAATATTGGTTCTTCTTTAAGGATAAAAGAGGTAATTAAAGCTGCAAAAGATTTTGGATGTTCAATTAGAATTGGGGTAAATGCAGGTAGTTTAGAAAAAAATCTTCTTGAAAAATATGGAGAGCCTTGTCCAGAAGCAATGATTGAAAGTGGTCTAAATCATATTAAATTATTAGAAGATAACGATTTTCTGGAATTTAAAATATCTGTAAAAGCATCAGATGTATTTCTATCATCAGCTGCTTATCAAGGACTTTCTGAAGCTACAAATGCCCCTATTCATCTTGGTATAACTGAAGCAGGTAGTTTTTTGTCTGGATCTATAAAGTCCTCAATTGGAATTGGGAATCTACTTTGGATGGGTGTTGGAGATACAATAAGAGTTTCACTTTCTAGTGATCCAGTTGATGAAGTAAAAGTAGGATACGAGATATTAAAAAGCTTAGGACTGCGTCACCGAGGAGTTCAAATTATATCATGCCCATCTTGTGCAAGGCAAGGTTTTGATGTTATTAACACTGTAAAGAAATTAGAGGAAAAGCTATCACATATAAAGACCCCAATGTCTCTTTCAATTATTGGATGTGTAGTGAATGGACCAGGAGAAGCTCTAATGACAGATGTTGGATTTACTGGAGGAGGTGCAGGTTCTGGTATGGTATACATGGCTGGGAAAGCTTCTTATAAAATGTCTAATGAAGAAATGATAAATCATATTGTTGAATTAGTAGAAAAAAAGGCAAATACCTTAAATGAATAAAGTGCTATCAAATCTTTTAATCAAATTTATCATATAATTGTAATGTCATTTAAGTGTGATATAATACAATTTATAAAAAAATTTAATTAGTTTCCATGTCTCAGATTGTCTCTGATTTACGAATTCAAAAAATAGTTTCACATTTTGAGTTTTTAGAAGCAAAATTAAGCGAAAACTTAAATAGAGAGGAGCTTGTAAAATTTTCAAAAGAGTATTCAGAATTAAAGCCGATTTTTGAGAATATTCAGCAGCTAGAAAAAGTTAAATTAGAGCTTTTAGAAGCAAAAGAATTATTCAATGATCCAGAATATAAAGAATTAGCAGGAGATGAAGTTTCTAAATTAGAAGGTAAAATAAAAATAAAAGAAGAAGAAATTCAATTATTATTATTACCAAAAGATATTAATGACAATAGATCTGTAATTTTAGAATTAAGAGCTGGAACAGGCGGAGATGAAGCAGCTTTATTTGTAGCAGATTTACTAAGGATGTATGAGCGATATTCAGACATTTCCAAATGGAAAATAGAAAATATTAGTAATACTCCCAGCCAGGTAGGAGGATTCAAAGAAATTGTTTTGAGTATTTCCGGAGAAAGTGTTTATTCCAAATTAAAGTATGAGAGTGGTGTTCATAGGGTTCAAAGAGTTCCAGAGACAGAAAGTGGAGGAAGGGTTCATACTTCAGCAGCAACTGTTGCAGTTTTACCTGAAGCTGAGGAAGTTGATGTAGAGATTTTAAATAGTGATATTCGTATTGACACAATGAGATCCTCAGGTGCAGGGGGTCAACATGTAAATACTACAGATTCAGCTGTCAGAATTACACATATACCAACTGGGATTGTGGTTATATCATCCGAAAAATCCCAACATCAAAATAGAGCTAAAGCAATGCAAGTTTTAAGAACAAGGTTATATGATCTAAATATTTCTTCGCAACAAAATGAAATAGCTTCAACTAGAAAAAATCAAGTTGGAAGCGGCGACAGATCAGAAAGAATAAGAACTTACAATTTTCCTCAAGGAAGAGTGACTGATCATAGGATAAACTATACAATATACAAATTAGATCAATTCCTTAATGGAGATATAGATGAATTATTAAATAAATTAATAGCGGATGATCAGGCGAAAAAAATTGCAGAAAATATTAATAATGCTTGATAATAAGTTTTTAAAACATTTAAAAAAAAAGTCAAAATTATCGAATTTTGTTTTTGATAAAAGAGATTTAGAAAAATTAATTAAGTATTCACTAGAAAGCAGCAAAAACAAAGATTTTATCAATTTCTTTTATGATCCATATTTATTAAAAATATTTAATTTTGCTTTGAGAAGAAGGTTATCCCATGAACCAATATCACAAATTATTGGTTTTAGGAACTTTTGGAAATCAGTTTTTTATGTCGATAACCACGTATTGGATCCAAGACCTGAAACTGAATTAATTATAGAAAAAGTTTTAGAATTACCTTCAAAAAATTTGAGCTTATTGGATTTAGGAACAGGTTCAGGTTGCTTAGCTATTTCTATAGCTTTGGAAAGACCACATTTTCAAATAAATGCATCTGATATATGTATTGATGCAATAAAAATAGCAAAGTTGAATGCAAAGAAATATAATACAAGAATTAATTTTATAAAATCAGATTGGTTTGATAATATAATTGGAAACTTTGATATTATTGTATGTAATCCACCATACATATCAAAAAATGAGTATATGAAACTATCTTTAGGCATTCGTAGATTTGAACCAAAAATTGCTTTATATGGAGGACTTAAAGGTTTAGATAGTTATCGTAAGATAATTAATAACATTTTTTGTTATCTAAAACCTAATGGTTTGGCTTTTTTAGAGATCGGTTATAATCAGAAAAAAGATATTTGCAAATTATTTAAAGATTATGGATTTGATAAAATTGAATTTTTTAAGGACTTGACAGGAAAATATCGTATTGTATGTGTTAAAAAAGACGCAATATAAGCTGATTTACGAAACTTTGAATAAATTTGTTCATATTCCTTGATAAATTGCAAATATAAAGTATGTTCTATTTGTCCCTATACCCTAGAAATAAATATTATAAAACATATATGATGGGATATTTTTTCGTAATTTAATCGTTCTTTAACTAAAATGAGATCATCTAGCAAGTCCAGAAATAGAAATAGGAATGCTAACCGTAGAGGAAATAACAACGGTAGTGTTATAAACAGAGTTTTTGAAAGTGCAGGTCCTGAAGGTAAAGTAAGAGGGACACCTCAGCAAATTATTGATAAATATATTTCCTTAGCTCATGATTCACAGCTTTCAGGAGATAGAGTTTCTGCTGAAAATTTTCAACAACACGCTGAACATTATTCTAGAATTTTGTCCGAGGCTCAAAAAGATATGATTGATAAGCAGTCAGATATAATGAATCCAAATGTAAATAATTTTGGAAAAAATGAAAATTCTTTTCCTAATAATACTTCTGTTGAGTTTGGTAATGAAAATATTTCTGAAAACGTAGAAAAAAATTTAAACGTAAAAAAATCTCTCAAAGAGTGCTCCCCTACTGATAAGACTTCTAAAAGTGGTTATAAAAACTCGTCAAACTCTAAAAACCAAGAACTTACTTCAGATAATAAAGAGAGTGATGACAAAACCATATCTGATTTCAAATGAGTAAAATAGTATTAATCTATTAAAGATAAGTCGCAAAAATTCTTGAGTTTTATAGATTGAGGTCTTTGAGTTTCCTTAATACCTGCTTCTGTTAATTTTGATGCAATGTTAGGTAAAATCTTTTTTAGACTTGATCTCACCATTTTTCTTTTTTGATTAAATGCTGCATCAATAATTATTTTGAATTTTTTTTTGTCAAAATTATATCTTGGTTTTTTTAAAATTTCAAAATAAATAAGCGCGCTACTTACTTTTGGTCTAGGTACAAATGAACCAGGAGGTATATTTAGAACTAATTTGGGATTTGTATATAATTCTGTTAATAAACTAATCCTAGATCTTTTTGAAGTACCCACCGATGCAACAATTCTGTCGGCAACTTCTTTTTGAAACATTAGAGTAAATGATATGCATGAGCTGTTACAGATGTCATTTTTAAGCCATTTAATTAATAAGGCTGTTGAAATATTATATGGTAAATTTGATATGATTTTGTAAGGATAATGATTTAGTTTTTTGATATCGAACTCTAATGCATCTTGATTAATAATCTTTAGCTTAGTGGGGTAAACAGTTTTTAATTCCTCAAGTAGAGGAATCAACTCTCTATCTTTTTCTATTACAAACAATTTGTTAATATTAGCCTTCAATAAAGATTGTGTTAACCCACCAGGACCAGGACCAATTTCTAAAACATTTATTTTTTGATTTATTTTAGATTTTTCCACAATTTTTGAAAGTATATCAACATTTGTTATGAAATGTTGGCCATATTTTTTTTTTGCTTTTATTTCAAAAGACTTTATTTTGCTTGTAATATCCACAGAAAGTATATTTAAAATTTAAAATTTATTTTACATAATGTATAATAGCTGTACGTTGTAATTCTAAATTTAAACCCTCAGCAAGTTTTGAAAGCTTTTTTTCTAGCATTTGACCTTGAATAATTTTTAAAGAATTATCAGATAAAAGCCATCTTCTGCTACATAGAATAACATCTACTTCGCCGTCTTTATTAGTATATGTTATTTTTTCTGATGGCCTTAATTGTTCTAATGTATTCCTCAGTTTTTTGCTGATTTTATCTTCTCTCATTGGTCCTTTTATAAGTTCCTTATTTAAAGATTTACAATTATTAACTTTATCCAATTTCGAAACAATAGCATAAGAAACTTCGCTTAGTGGTCTTTGTATTTTTTCAGAGTTTTTCCAAGAATTTACTTTAAAAATCATTACACTGTTTGTGGTTATAATTAGTTCAGAATTCATTCCACTTTTTAAATTTATTAAAATATCTTTTAAACCAACAGGCAATGTTTCAATAGAAACAAAACCTATTTTTCCACCATCTTTTGCACTTTTAGTCTGAGAAAATCTTCTAGCCAGCTTTTCAAAGCTTTTTCCATCTTTTAGATCTTTATAAATTCTTTCACCTAACTTTATAGTATTATTTTTTCCTCTAATAGAAAAAGGAATTACTATTTCTGAAATATTTATTTGCGAGGGAATTGATATAGAGGCAGCAGGTCTAAATAATGAAAAGTCAAAGTCATCGGGTGACATTCTAGAATAGAAGCTATTATTAATTATATTTCTTATCAATACACTTGCTTTTAGGTATGCTTTAAGTTCATTTAATGATGAACCAAATTCTCTTAATTTTTTACTTAAGTTTTCAATTGTTAGGTTTCTTACTGATAAAAAATTACTTAATACTTCATCTACTTGATTAGGATCAACAAACACTCCGATATTTTTTGCATGAAGTTTTTGTAGAGTTTCATTAATAAGATTCTCTTGAGCAATTTTCTTGGCTTTAGTTTTAGAAGTGCCAAGCGCAATTAATAACTTCTCTCTTTCATTTACTTCATAATTCGATATGAAAATGTTATTAACCTTTATAGCTGGTGAGAATGGAGAGCTTTGAACTATATTTGAATTAGTTAAAAAATTTATTATTAGGAAATAAAACAAATAATTAAATATAAAAGATCTTTTACTTATATTTTTATAAAAATTTAATATTTCAAACATTTTAATTTTTCCAAGATATTTTATTTACATCATACTACAAATTTGATTTGAATTAACACGTTTGCCAAAGCCCCCCAAATCAAAACTGAGCTCAATTCGTGTATCTTCAGGTATTTTTTCTGAACCTGTAAATCGTTTGCTTAAATTTAAAGAAAAATCAACACATTCATTTTCGAATGTAAAACCTGCAGAAGCACTTATAGTTTTTTTACTAATTATATCGTGTTTTAAATCAAAAGTACTTTTCCAATTTTTATCAATTTTTGAAAGTAAAGAAAAAGAAAGCTCTGTTAGATTTTTATTATCAGTATTGTTTTCACTTTTAGATTGATATATTAAACTACTTGTGACCTCATTTTTTTTACCTGAAAAAAGCATACTCGTTTCTGATTTTCTAAAATCTAAATTATTTGTTAATAAGGAGGTATTCTTTATTATAAACATATTATTGTAATCTAAGAAACTTGATATCAAAAAATCTGAATTTTTTCCATTTAATCCTGATGAATTTGAAAATTGATTAGTATTATTAACTCTGAAAACCTGTCCTAATTCAGTTCCAAAATTAGTTCCTGATAATGTTAAATTTTCGTACTTAATTCCAGAATTTATCCAGAAACCTTTTTCTTGTTTATCTTTTCCAGAAAATCTATTTATGGCAAAAAGATTTTTTTCACTTAAATTCATTTCTGTACTATCATAATTTTGTATTGGAGTATGGGTGTTTATAGGAGAAAAATTCACCTGTATTTTTGGTATCAATATTTCTTTGCTTTTAATTTTGTTATTTTTGATCATTGGGTAAGAAATAGTTGATGATAAAAGGGGTCGAATTTCAAAATGACCTGTTTCAACATTATTTTCCTCCCTCGTATTATAAAGTAAATTTGAAATACTTGCCAAATTTTCAAATACTATCCCATTTTTATAAAATTTATTAAATCCAATTTCAGTTTTATGATCGATCCTAGTGTGTATCTTTTTTTTATGAAATAGATTCAAAATGCCTAACTCATTATAAATAATAATGTTATTATTGAATATTTTATTGATTGTTTTTTCACTGTAAAATGGAAAAATGATTGGATCTTCTACCACAGAAGTTCTTAGGTTTTGTAAATAAAATGTATTAAATGATCTTACCTTGTTTTTTTGATATTTTTTTATACTTACTTTATTAGAGATAAAATCAGTTATTTCATGATCATAATTTATCAGTGATTTCTTTTTATCAAAGATTGTAAAGTTATATTCTAATTTATAGTCATCTGGATATTTTTTTTCTCCTATTACATTTATATAACCATTAATCTTATTACTGAAAATCTGAGGTTCTATAATTGAACTTATTTTTACCCTTTCATCAAAAAAATTTGCTCTATATTCCGTTTCAAATAATGAAGTTTGATTAGTCTTAAACAGTGAAATAGTTAGATCTGAAAATTGATTAAGCACTAAGAAATAGGGTTGTTTTATTCCAAAACCCATTATATCAGAGCTTATAATAGAGGGTGTGAGAAAACCTGAAGCTCTTTTTATGCCTGGTTCTGGTGTTTTAAGGTAGGGAGTATAAAATACTGGTATACCTCCAATTTCCAACGTGGCGTCTTTAAATATTAAATTTTTATTTGCTGAATCATGAAGAATGGTTTTAGAGTTTATTTTCCAAATTGGTTCAGAATTATCTTTTTCACATACTTTACAAGAAGTACCTGTGGAGTTTTTAAATTGAGTTTGATCCTCTGATATATATTTAATTTCTTCTGAAGTGATTTTGAAATAATCTTCAAATAGCGCTTTTACTCCAGTACTTATGTAATTTTTTAAATCTTTTGTTACTTCTGAATAATCTGCATTTATAGTTATACCCTTATCATCAGTAATTGTTATTGGACCATATACCTTTACTAAATCGCTTAAATTATTATAAACTATTTTTCTGGCAACAAGTTTTTTCCCTCCAGAAAAAATTTGGACATTCCCTTTGGCAATAATTTTATTACTATCCTCAGAAATAGATATTTTATCTGCAATTAGATTGAAATTATCATCGGCAAATAATATTTCAGAAAAAATCAAATTTATTAAAATCAAATAAAATAATGTTTTGGTTTTCAAATAAATCAATGTCTTAACCGTCCTCTAGATGAAGTAATAACCCTAATGAGATAAGTATACCAATTGTAGGAGGACCATATGCAGCCAATAATATAGGTATTTGTTGTGCCTGCCCCAAAGTAATAGCAATTTTCTCAAGTGAAAATAAAATAAAACCAACTAAAACTGAAATTAAAATTAATAGGCCAGCTTGGTTGAATCTAGAATACCTCATTGCAAAAGTAGCTCCTATAAGCATCATTGCTGTTAAGAAAAGTGGTCTAGATAATTCGTTTTGAAAAAAAAGTTTATGTCTGGTTGCAGAAAACCCAGAAATTTCAAGGTTTTTAATAAATTCAGGAATTGACCAAATGCTTATTGATCTTGGATCAGAAAAACTATTTAATATTTGATCTTGTGATAAGTTTGTAGATATACGTAGTATATTCTTTTCCTTATATTTAAAATCCGAAGCTATTTTTTTTTCAGGAACGTATTCCCATATTTTTATCTCTTTTAGATCCCAATAATTATTAATAATACTCCCTTTTTTTTGCATTAATTCTTTTTTGTAAATTATCTTCACCATCAAATTCAAAAAATGTAAGATCAAATAATTCTGTTCCGCTTGAGTTTGTTCTGTTTGATTTTACAACAATTTGTTTGTCTTCATACTCTTCTCTTAACCATATGCCGTCTGTACTCACTGATAAAAAACTTTTTTGCTTAATGCCTAACTCCTCTAGTAAATTTTCTGAAGATTTTATAGAAAAAGAAACTAAAGGATTTCCAATTACAGTACCTAAAATTCCAATAATTAATGTTATAACAATTGGAATAATTAGTATTCTAATAGCTGACCTACCTGAGCTTCTAGTAATGATTAGCTCATTACTTCTAGTAAGATTCAGGAAACAAATCAAACTTCCCAACATTATTATAAGAGGCATTGTTTCTAAAATATGTATTGGTGATCTTAATAATGCATTTTTTATCCCTATTATAAGGCTATGACCCTGGGAAGACATTCCAACAATTTGATCAGAACCATCAACTAATAATATTAGAAAAAATATAGCGAGAAATGACCATATAACGCTTATTAAATATTTTAATCCAATATAAAAAGATAAAGTCATATTCTAACTTTCACTGTACTTTTTATTTCTAAGAAGTAATTTTTGAAAAGAGTTATTTAAAATTATTAAGGATATTGAAATTATAATACAAAAAATTGACGGTAAATATAAAATCCAAAACAAGCTTGTTTCATTAACAACTAATGTTCTTAAAGCGGATATTAATGATTGTACAAATATAGCCATGACAATTGCGGAAATTATTGTCCTGAAATAACTTTTTTTATTTAAACCACTCAAAGAGAAAGAACATAATGCTAATAAGGTTAAAGCCAATGCACTTAGAGGGGTAGCTAATTTAGTGTGAGCTTCACTTATGAATTCATTTTGATTGTAAGAACTATTAGAATTATATTTGTTAGGATTTAATATAATTTTAAGAGGAAAAATCTCCACGGGAGAAATATTTTTTCTTGGACCACTTGGTAGAAAATTATTTAATTCAAAACCCATTCTTTTGAATTTTAATGTTGTTAAGCTAGTATTTTTGGAATTTAAAATTTGTAGTAATCCATTTTGCATAATTAACATCAAACCGCTATTAGTTCTAGTCATAATAGCTTCCTTTGCCGAATAAGTTACTTTATTTTCTTTTTGTCTAGCATCAGTTATAAAAATCCCTTTTATATCGCCTTTATCATTTGATTCTCTGATATAAATAGTCACTCCTTTAATTGGGTGAAAAAATTGTTGGTCTTTTATAAGTTGATTAGAAAATTCCTGACGAATATTGTATAAATCAGTTCTTAATTTATTCTGACTTAAAGGAACTAGATACAATGATAGAAAGTATAAAATTAAGCAAACAAAACTGCCAAAAATAAAAATTGGTATTACAATCCTTAAATTTGAAATTCCAGAATTAGCAAAGATCAAAAGTTCTGATTCCGATATTAATTTATGAAGAGCGTATATTGTTGATGCAAAGGCAGAAATGGGTAAAACAATTAACATAACTTGAGGGAAAATAAGCATAGAAATTTTAATAAATACCAATCCAGACTGTCCATTAGAAATTACATCATCTAATTTTGGCATTGATTGTATAAGCCATAAAATTCCAACCAAAACAAAAGAAAAAAAGATAAATGGTTTAATTTGCTGTCTTAATAAATACTTGTCGAAAGTTTTCAAAAAAATACCTCTTAATAGATAAATAATATCTTTCTTTATATTAATTTAAAAACATAGTTTTGTTAATTTTCATTTTAAAATTAATAATATATCTTTCAATTGACTTTACTTTCCATCCATTTTATTCATTATTAAATTTTTTTAATTACATTTAGAAGTAATTTTACTAATTTTATTCCTTAGGAGCTTGAAATGGCTATTCAAAGAACACTATCAATAATTAAACCAGATGCAACTCGAAGAAATCTAACTGGTGCAATCAATACAAAACTTGAAAATGCTGGATTAAGAATCATTGCCCAAAAGAGAATAAAATTGAGTAAAGAACAAGCAGGTATTTTTTATTTAGTTCATAAAGAAAGACCCTTTTATGATGAGTTATGTAGTTTTATGGCTTCAGAACCAATAGTAGTTCAAGTTCTAGAAGGAGAAGATGCTATTTCATTGAATAGAAAAGTTATGGGAGCAACAAATCCAGTTGAAGCTGATCAGGGAACTATAAGGAAAGAATTTGCCTTATCTATAGGTGAGAATTCTGTTCATGGTTCTGATGGAGAAACCACTGCCGCCTTTGAAATCAATTATTTCTTTTCTGGTCTAGAAATTGTTGGTTAATCAATCTGTATTATTTTATTTTTACCAGCCATTATATTCCTTATAACTTTAACATATAAATAATGCTCTTTTTTAATTAAGTTGTTAGCTAGTTTTTCGGGAGTATCCCCTTTTTTTATTTTAATTGTTGTTTGACCTAAAATTTTACCAGTATCGAGTTCTGGAATTACTTTATGAACTGTTGCCCCAT
Organism: uncultured Alphaproteobacteria bacterium; assembly: GCA_902541695.1. Lineage (GTDB taxonomy): Bacteria > Pseudomonadota > Alphaproteobacteria > Rhodobacterales > Rhodobacteraceae > CACIIZ01. The sequence goes on from CACBRT010000002.1 coordinate 90,433, forward strand.
GAGTAGTACTTTTTTTTTCTAAAATTCTTTTATGTGTTTTTAGACCTTTTAAAGAGGGTAAAATTGAAGGATGTATATTTAAGATATCACCTTTAAAATTTGCTAAAAATTTTTCACTTAATACTTTCATAAAACCTGCTAAACAAACAAGATCTATCTTTTCTTTCATTAATAGTTTTAAAAGTTTTTCTTCAAAATTTTCTAAACTATATGTTTTATTAACTGGAATAACAAAAGTTTTTATACCTAGCTTTTTTGCCTTTAATAATCCTAAAGCATCGTATCTATTAGACAAAACAAATTTTACATTTCCAGGATGGTCATATTTTTGAGTGTCATTAATAATAGCTTCCATATTTGAACCTGTTCCAGATATTAAGATAGCTATATTTTTTAATAGTTTAGGACTTTCTTTCAAAATAAATTTCCTTTATAGGAATTAGACTTTGAATTTGTTATTTCTCCAATTAGATAAAAAGGCTCATTTTTATTGTTGAAATAGTTTTTGAACGTTTGAATATTATTTTTTGAAACTACACAAATCATTCCTAAACCACAATTAAAGGTTTTCAGTGCTTCAGCTTCTGACATCTTGGATTTTTTTATAATCCAAGACATTAATTTTGGCATTTCCCATTTTTCTAAATCAATTTTAAAGGACAAATTTTTTGGTAATATTCTTGGTAGATTTTCAGTAATACCACCACCAGTTATATGGCTAAGACCAGATATTATTTTATTTGCAACTAATGGGCTAAGTATTTTTTGGTAGATTTTTGTAGGAATTAATAATTCCTCTTTTATAAGAATATTTTTATTAATTGGACTAGGGGAATCCCATTTTAAATTCTCATTTTTTATGATCTTTCTTATCAGAGAATATCCATTTGAGTGAAAACCACTTGATGGTAAACCTACAAGTAAATCATTATAATTTATTTGAGTAGGAAGATTATGCCCTCTTTCTAAGGCACCAACAGCAAATCCTGCAAGGTCAAAGTCATTTTTACTATACAAATCGGGCATTTCTGCTGTCTCACCACCCAAAAGAGCGCATTCTGCTTGTTTGCAACCTTCAATAATTCCATCAATTATTTTTATAGAACTAGATATCTTTAATTTAGAGGTTGCATAATAATCAAGGAAGAATAATGGTTTGGCACCTTCACAAATAAGATCATTTACACACATCGCAACTAAGTCAATACCGACAGTATTTGTAATACCTGTTTCAATTGCTATTTTTAGTTTTGTTCCAACTCCATCGGTGGCGGAAACTAGAATAGGGTCAACAAACCCTGCCTTTTTTTAGATCAAAAACTCCACCGAAACTTCCTACATTTCCTGCAACACCAGGAATCTTTGTTTTTTTTACTTTTGGTTTTATTAAAGAAACAAATCTGTTTCCTTCATCTATATCTACACCAGATTCTTTATATTTCGACATTTTAATTTATTTTTCTTTTGAGTATGTTCTATTTTAACTTCATTAGAAAAATATATAAATTATTTATTTGAATTTTAAATTAAAATTTACATAATTATTTTCTTTTCTTTACATCCTTATAATTAATATTTATTTAGATAATTTAATAACAAGGGCGAGTAGCTCAGTTGGTTAGAGCAGAGCGCTCATAACGCTTTGGTCGCAGGTTCGAGTCCTGCCTCGCCTACCATACCCTTATTTTATTGACTTTTATTACCTAAAATCTTTGGAAAAGTTGATTTTTGGAAAATGTTATGTTCCAATTCTTTTCCACACATTAGTTGTAACATTAGTTAGTGTGATTATGATTATATCAATTTATTCCGCCTATTTTTTAGTTTTTATTATTAATTCAACTTTATAATAAATATAGATTTCTATAATTGTAGTAATAATTTAATCTTTATATAAATTTAATTTTTTTTTGGTAACTATAAATAAAAATAGGAGTACTTAAATGAAAAGTGATTTTTTATCAAAAATTTTTTCCCTAATTTTTATTTCCATGATTATTTTCCATGTAGATTTTGTTCTTGCAGAAAAGCCTGAACCAAAAGATTTGAATAATGATGAATTATGTAAAATTGCAACTTTTCCATCAGGCTCTACAAAGAATTGGAAGGTGGGTAATTATAAGAAATACGTTGTAGAAGCCAAAGACCGAGGATTAAAATGTGATGTTAAATCATTAATAGCTGGAGAAATTATAGATATAACAGTATCTAAAGTGAAATTGATGCTAGCTCATTTTGAACTATATAATGAAATTTATAATGATGAAATCAATGAAAATTTTTACAAGTCAATTAAATTACTTATGGATAGAAAGGGGTTTAATTATGAAGATCCTAGATCCAAGGAAGCCTTTACTTTTGTTTTCGAAACCTATCTGGACTTTTTTGATGAAAGTCAAAGAAAAAAATTTGAATGTGATAGTATAAAAAATAGGCTACTCCCTGTGAATAATTTTAAGGAATCTATATATCTATGTGATCTTTCCACGACTTTAGCTGATATTAATGCTCTTCAAGAAGAACAGCTTTGTGATCTTGCAACTCATGCGTTTCTATCAAAGCGGAGATGGAATGTTGGATCAAAAAGTATTTATGCAAATGAAGCAAAAAGACGTGGGTATTCGTGTAAAGTTAATTCAGTAGAGGAAATAGAATTATCAACAGCGCAGATACAGACTAGATTACATCACTTTGGATATGATCCTGGCGTTATTGATGGAGCCTGGGGGAAAAAAACTCAAAAATCCTTTAAAATATTTTTAAAAGATAATGTTCAAGAGCAGTTAGATCCAAAAAGTGATCAGGCTAATACATTTTTATATGATTTATACAATCAAAAGTTTGAACAAACTTTGGAGAGCTCTGTTCCATGTGATTACATTACAAATGAAATAGCTGGAAAAAAAACTCCTTGCATAGTAATTGGACAGTTTAATGAGACCCAAGAAATGTACCCTAAATCAGGACTTTGGGATAAAAGGTGGGCATATCCAATGACAAGAATTAATAATCAAAAAAATCTAGAGGTAGTTATTTGGGCTTATGACATACCAGTAAAAGTTGGTGTAAAATATAATGGTCCAGGAAGAACAAGGATGATTAATTTTTCAGTCGATATGAATAAAATTTGGTTAAATATTGATAAAATTCATAATGTTAATAATTCTCGTAAAATGCCCTTTCAAGTACGAAGACACGAATTAATTGATTTAGATAACGATGGGTTAAAAGAATTTTTTCTACTTGGAAGTAGAGAAGACGGAAGAGGACAAAGTAGGTCTGATGGGTCTACAATGTTTGATAAAAACTTTATTTATAATTTCGAAAAAGACGAAATAACAACTTTTGGAGTTCCAACTTTTTCACATGATTATGGGATTTATGATTTTAATAGTGATGGTTATAAAGATATTCTTGATTTAACACTTTCTTCTAAAGGCTTCTATTATTGTGATGGAAATTCATTAAAATGTAATTGGCAACCTACAAATAAATTTGTTAATGGGAGCAGCTTTCTTGAGTATGATAGTAAATCAAACCTTCCTATTCTTGCAGCATGGTGTGGTGGGAGCGTTCAAGATAGGTGGTTATGTTGGTTCAAGGCCTCACTGAAAGGAAATAAAATTAATTTTAGTTTAATTGATAAGGCCCAAATTGAAAAAAAGTATGATGCAAAAGTAAAATGGGAGTCTTTTTTTGGTTCTGTTGCTGGAAAACGTTACCAAGGATGGAAAATTGATGGAATTTCATTAAAAAAACAATTCAAGAAAGGTGGTATGGGTTATTACTTAAAATTAATTGATCTTGATGGAGATAATGATTTAGACACAATCGTTTATGAAACAAATCACATTTGTATTAAAAAGGATGAGTCTAGAGATTACTTTAAAGGAAGCGATTGTTGGGAAAATACTGAGTATATTGATATTGTTTTTTTACAAGAAAATGGTGAATTTAAAAAAGTTGATTCACATAAATATACTCAAGAAAGAGGAGGTACAGTAAAGTTTGATTATGTAGATCTAAATTCTGATAAAATTAAAGATATACATGTAATCGGTCATCATGAGGGAAAGTGTATTAACGATCTTTCAACTAGCTATATAAATGATGGCAAAGGAAATTTGTCATATTTTAAAAACAAGGATAATTTTATGGGAAGCTATGGTTGTGAATTATCTAGTCACTTTTTTGATTTTGAAAATGAACCTTACCGTCTTTTTACGTTTAAACCAAAAATTAAAAACACTATGTGGGAAGATCCTGAAGTTTACTTAGGATTAGAATATCTAGGAGATGTTAAAGAAACTGTAAAATTTATGCCTAATAGCAACATTTGTAGTGAAGCAGTATCCTATAAAAACTGTGCTACTACAGGATGTGAAGCAATTTGGTCTAATGAAGATGAAAGAAAAAAGTATGTTACTGAAGCTAAGAGTAGAAATTTATTGTGTGAAGTAAAAAGTGATTGAATAATTTGCCTTTTACAAATTAAATAATTACTATAAGTTGTTGAAAAAATTGAATAGTTTTACATCGCTTTGGTCGCAGGTTCGAGTCCTGCCTCGCCTACCAACTTTAAAAACCATTTAATTAACTTTTATAGAGGTTTATAAAATTTAAGATTTTGTGGGAACAAATAAATCAAATTTTTTAAAGATTAGTAAAAACCACAATTTAAATTTAATTTTCTGTTAATTATTCATTTTTTTCTGCTTTAAGGGAAATATAATGGCTATTATGGGGATGGATAAAAAAAATTTCTTTCTAGATGGGCAAACAGCAATTGTTACTGGAGGAGCAAGTGGTATTGGTCTTTCAACTGTTAGACTGCTTAGTAGTGTTGGTGCTCATGTAATAATGGTAGATATCAATAAAGAATTAGGAAATGAATTATCTGAAAAATTTAAATCAGAAGATAAGAAAATTGAATACATATATTGTGATGTTAGTTCAGAAGCATCAATATTAGAATTAAGTGAAAAAATAATAAGCAAAAAAGTCTCAATTGAAATTTTAATGCATTTTGCTGGTATTGGTTTAGAAAAAAAATTTATCAATACTTCACTTGACGATTGGAATAAAATTATTTCGGTTAATCTAACTGGATCTTTTTTAGTGACTAAAGAAATTGCAAAATTAATGATACCCCATAATTATGGTAGAATAATTACAATGTCTTCAGTTGCTGGTTTAAGAGGTGGGACAGGAAGGGCAGCTTATGGTGCTTCAAAAGGTGGAGTTATTGCATTGAGTAAGGTTCTATCAATTGAATTGTCACCATATAATATAACAGTTAACACATTATGTCCGGGAGCAATCGAAACAGAATTGGTAAAAAACATGCACGATAAAGAAACTAGAAGAGTTTTTTTACAGAATATTCCTCAAAAAAGGTATGGTTTTCCGGAAGAAGTAGCTTCATCAGCATTATTTTTTACGTTGCCTGGGTCTTCATATATAAACGGAACAGTTTTTCCCATAGATGGGGGATTTAATTCCAGTGGCATAATCAAAAAATAAATTCTTTAATTAAGTCATTCTGATCAAAGTTATAAATTTGAGGTTATAATAATTTTGTTATTTTAATGTAGAGATTTAGTATGAATAAAATATATTCTAGTCGATTTGTTTATCTTTTCTTTTTTCTATACTCATTTACTTTTGGGATGATTTTTCCTCGTATTGGAGATTTGCAAATTCAAATGGGAATAGGTGAGAGTTATTTAGGACTAGCACTTTCTGGCTTGCCCATCGGTGTACAAATAGCCCTTTTATTTGCTGATAAAATTTTATCTCTATTTAATTTTAATGTTGCAGTCTCTATGAGCATTACACTACTGGGCTTTTTTTTATTTTTAGCCTCATTTAGTTATGACCCTTGGATTTTTTTTGTATTTCTTTTATTGGCAGGCGTTGCTGTTGGAATAGTTGAGGTTGCCGTAAATATTGAAGCTGACAGAGTAGAATATAAAATAAAAAAGAAAATAATGAACAGAAGCCACTCATTTTGGAGTTTAGGTTTTTTTTCAGCTGGATTGTTAGGTGCAGTTTTTTCCCAACTTAGCATCAGTCCAACATTCCATTTTTTATTTTGTTTTGTTTTAGGGGTATTATTAGTTTTTTATTTTAGCAAAAAATATGTAGTTGCTCCTATTCGTCCTACATTAAATGAAAAACCTTCTTTATTTGTAATACCTACAAAGAAGATTATGGCTTTGGTTTTTTTTACTTTATCGGCAATGTTAATTGAGGGTGCTGGAATAGACTGGTCAGTAATTTTTATGAGGGATATATTTAGTACTCCTCCTTTTATAAACGGGATGGCTCTTTTTTTAGGTGCGGCTGCACAATTTATAGTGAGATTTAATGCTGATAAAGTAGTTGAAAGATTTGGAAGTGAAAATATAGCAAAATGGTCAATAATTATAATGTTTATAGGGTTAATTTTTGTCTCTTTTTCAAATAGTCCTTATTTAGTTTTATTTGGATTTTTTTTAATGGGTGGAGGCACAGCAGTTTTGTTTCCTCTTGCCGTTTCAACTGCTGCACAACTTTCTGATAAAACAGCTGCTGCAAATGTTGCTTCACTTGCTCAGATTTCCTTTATAGTTTTTTTAATAGGACCCCCTTTTTTAGGATTTATAGCTGAAACCTATGGAATTAGAATTTCTTTCATGATTTGCTTCCCGCTTCTTTTTTTAAGCTGGGGTTTTATATCTTCTATTGATAAAAAAAAAGATTATGGATAAAAAACTAAGTTAAATTAAATATTTAGTTTAAACATGCTAAAATCTGAACGTGCGCATTATATTCTTTGTAAGTTGGATGAGTTATATCCTAAACCTCCGATCCCATTAAGTAGTAAAAACAATTTCCAATTATTAGTTGCAGTTTTATTAAGTGCGCAATGTACTGATGAAAGAGTGAATAAAGTAACTCCAGAATTATTCAAATTAGCTGGAGACCCTTTCAAGATGCAAAATGTTCCTGTAGAAGAAATTTATGAAATAATACGACCATGTGGTTTAGCTCCAAAAAAATCAAAAGCAATTTCTGAATTATCCGCTATTTTAGTTGAAAAATATAATGGTGAGATCCCAAAAGAAATTGATTTACTCGAAGAACTCCCAGGTGTTGGTCATAAAACAGCAAGTGTTCTTTTATCTCAGGGTTTTGGAATACCAGCTTTTCCAGTTGACACTCATATTCATCGACTAGCCCAACGATGGGGTTTAACAAGTGGAAAAAGTGTGGTTAAAACTGAGGAAGACCTAAAGAAAATTTTTCCAAAAGATTCTTGGAATAAGTTACATTTACAAATAATTTTCTATGGTAGAGAATTTTGCACTGCTAGAGGTTGTAAAGGGACTAAGTGTGAAATTTGTAGAACTTGTTTTCCTAAAAGAAAAGAGCCTGTGGTTACCAAAAAATAAAAATAAATTCTATTACTCCAAATTTGATAAGAGTGAGAGCTGAGAAAATTCTTCATTACTTTCATTGTCACTTAATTTAGTTGGATAATCACCAGTAAAACAGTGGTCTGTAAATAAAGGATTTTCTGGATCTCTTCCTTTAGAGTGTCCCATAGCTTTATATAAACCATTAATGCTTAAAAAAGATATGCTATCTGCTTTAAGAAAGTCACATATTTCGTCAGGTGTATTATTAGCAGAAAGTAATTGTTCCTGAATCGGGGTATCAATTCCATAAAAATCTGGAAATTTTATAGGAGGTGAGGTTATTCTCATATGAACTTCTTTTGCTCCTGCGTCTCTGAGCATTTCAATTATTTTTGTGGAGGTAGTACCTCTTACGATTGAATCATCTATTAAAATAATTTTTTTTCCATCTATTAAAGCTCTATTTACATTATGTTTCAGTTTTACCGATAAAGCTCTAATAGATTGTTGTGGTTCAATAAAGGTCCTACCAACATAATGATTTCTTATAATACCTAACTCAAAAGGTATTTTGGCGTGTTCAGCATAACCAATAGCCGAAGGAACACCACTATCTGGTACTGGTATTACATAATCAGCATCTGTTGGGGATTCCATAGCCAATTGTTTTCCAAATGCCTTCCTACATTCATAGATACTTAATCCACCAAGATAACTGTCTGGTCTAGAAAAATATATATATTCAAAAATACAAGGTCTTGGATTTATCTTTTGAAATGGTTTAATACTATTAATACCGGTTTCATTGATAATAACTATTTCGCCATTTTCTATTTCTCTTATAAACTTTGCTCCGATGATATCTAAAGCACAGGTCTCTGAACACAAAATATACTTACCATCCAATTCTCCAAGTACCAATGGACGAATTCCAAATGGATCCCTTACGCCAATTAACTCTTTGTTAGTAAGAGCAACTAATGCAAATGCCCCTTCAATTTGAGAAAGAGCATCAATCATCCTATCAATTGTAAAACTTTTTTTTGATTTTGCTACTAATTGTAAAATAGTTTCAGTATCAGACGTTGATTGAAAAATAGCTCCCTCCCTCACTAATTCTAAACGTACAGATAGGGCATTTGTTAAATTACCATTATGAGCAATCGCAAATCCTCCCAATGCTAAATCAGCAAATAATGGTTGTACGTTTCTTAGAAGTGTTCCTCCTGTAGTAGAATATCTTACATGGCCAATAGCAGAATATCCTTTGAGTCTTCCTAAAACACTTGTTTTAGTAAAAGTATCACTAACAAGCCCCATTCTTCGTTCTGCATGAAAATGTTTATTATCAAAAGTAACAATACCAGCTGCTTCTTGGCCTCTATGTTGCAAAGCATGGAGCCCTAATGCTGTCAATGCTGCTGCATCAGGATGCCCATAAATTCCAAAAACACCACACTCATGATGAGGTCTATCATTTAATAAATTTGGCAAATTAAGCTTCCAATTTTAAAATCTTATATCATTAAATTAGTTTATTTAGAATCTTCAACCATTACAGATAATAGGCGCTTTTTTTGTATTTGGTAAATGTATTATTAATAAAATTTTTAAATTATTTAAATTCTATAATTTAACTGTTAATTAATAGTTAATAAATATATGTCACAATAAAGCTGGTTACATGAAATCATATTCTAATAATATTTTAGGTGCCTTTTTTATGAGTGTTTCTATGGCAGGATTTGTAGCCAATGATGCTATTATGAAAATTATTGCTTCAGAATTAAATTTAGAACAATCTATTTTTATAAGAGGTATTTTTTGTACCTTATTCATTCTTTTATTATTTTCTTTTTCAAAAAATAAAAACTTAAATGAATGTTTTAAAATTCTACCTTTAATTTTTATGAGATCATTTTTAGAATTATTCGCTACTATTTTTTTTCTTACAGCATTAATTAATATGCCATTTGCTAATGTAAATGCCATTTTACAATCGTTACCCCTTACGATAACAATCGTTGCTAGTATCTTTTTCAAAGAAAGTTTTGGTCTTAAAAGAGGTATCGCTATTATTTTAGGGTTAGTTGGGGTTTTTTTTATTATTAAACCAGGATCTGATGGATTTAACTATTACTCAATTTTAGCAATTTTTGCTGTTTTATCAGTAACTTTTAGGGATATTCTTACTCGACAAGTATCTAAAATCATACCTGCTTTCTTCATTTCACTAGTTTCCTCAATGATAATTACATCTTCAATGGGACTTTACATTGCCATATTTCAAATATGGGACCCTATAAATTTTTTCATTTTATTTAATCTTGGATTATCAGCCGTTTTTTTAATGATAGGTTATTTCTTTAGTATTGAAGCTATGAGATATGGCGATGTTTCTTTTGTTAGCCCATTTCGTTATACTTTAATAGTATGGGCTTTATTAATAGGAATATTTTTCTTTAATGAGACTTTAGATTCCCTAAGTTTTATAGGTATTTTACTAATAATGTTTTCTGGCATTTTCGTTTTATATAGAGAATCTAAAATTAAGAATTTTTCATGAGCTTATCATCATAATTTAACTAAATACTAGGCCAAGCATATTACTTTACTAATGCTTTTATTTCTTCTTAATTCAGCCCCTTTTTTCTGATAGTTTTTTCTATTGATTTCTAAATTAATTAAATTAAATTTGGTATTTGGATTAATATTTAAAAAATCACTATGTTTTTTTGATGCAGATAGTAACCAATTAATTTGATCAATACCTACTACACCTAAAAGACCTCTTCTTGTAAATTCGGCCACTACAACACCATTAATGTTCCCATTACTATCAAAAGCAGGACCTCCACTTATACCCCCAAAAGATAATAAATTTCTAGGGTTTTTTTCTAAAACTGCATAGATAGAATGTTTTTCTAAGATATTGTATGATCGAGCCTCCATTGCCATAAACCCTGCAAACTCAAGTGCAACATCACCAGGTTTTCCTGCTGGATAGCCTGAAGAAAATGCAATTTTGGAGATTTCTTTTCCGATTTCAAATTTTCCGGGAATCAAATTATTATTTGAAAATAGTGCTAGGTCAGAATTAGGATGAATCAAAATTTTTTCTATAAAAGAACTCTTATAATCATTTTTAAGATACACTTCTTTACATTCATTAATTACATGTCGAGCTGTCATCCATAAATTATTGCCAAGATAAAAAGCAGTTCCTGAACTCGATTGATTTCTACTTGATTTTGTATTTAAGCGATATCTATTGAGGTTTCTTAAATTTATTTCATTTTTTTGTTTTGTTATTAAGTTTTTGTCTTCTTTTGCAAATAAATATTCGGTTTTAGTCGTAGCTCCTTCATTAGAAGGAACATTGTTTATAATAGCCCAAGAAACAGTGAAAAAAGCAATAAACAGGTAAAGATTATTTTTTATAAAAGAATACATTTATCCAATGATTGCTGCCGATATTATTAAAGAGACTGAAATTTTTATCGAAAAAAGCAAAATTGATGGTGCTAATTGATTATCTTCAATTCTTCCACTTAAATCTTTAAGAAATCTATCTGTTACTTTAAAACAAAGCAATTGAAGGAATATTGCAGTTAGTCCCCAAATTATAATTTCTAAGATAGAATTACTAACTGAAAGTGAGCTTGCCAGTGGTATCCCTATACCTAATAAGGCTCCAGAGAAAGAAATTGAAGCAGCTACATTACCATCTTTTATTAATTTTAATTCTCTGATTGGTGTCAAAAAAATATAACTTGTTATTCCTAAAAATAATAAACAGAGAGTTACAAACAGATGTGAAATTAAAAATGGTAGACCGGTAATTAAAGCATTTATAAATTCCATAATTTTACCTCATAATATTTTTTAAGTCTTAATTTGGAAATAACTTAAACTAAGATTTAAGAGTATTAAAGGCTTCCAAGGCTTTTAATCTGGACACCTTTAAATCTACTATTGGGGAGGGATATGTTTCTCCTAATTTTATTCCTGCATCTAATAATACTGAATTAGGAGCTTCCCATGGGCAGTGTATAAATTTTTGGTCTAAATGAATTAATTCTGGTATGTATTTTTTTATATATAAGCCTTTTTTGTCAAATTTTTCACTTTGAGTCACTGGATTAAATACTCGAAAATAGGGTGCAGCATCTGCACCACATCCTGCGATCCATTGCCAACCAGCAGTATTATTAGCAATATCTGCGTCAAATAAACAATTCCAAAACCATTTTGCTCCATGTCGCCAGTCAATAAGTAGATTTTTTACCAAAAAAGATCCAACTACCATTCTTAATCGATTATGCATAGATCCAGTTTGCCAGAGCTCACGCATTCCAGCATCTACTAATGGAAATCCCGTTAAACCTTTTTGCCATTTCTTTAAAGCAATTCCATCATTTTTCCAGGGGAAACCATCAAATTTTTTTTGCAGGTTTTCATAAATAAATTGAGGAAAGTGGTAAAGAAGATGATTTGAAAACTCTCTCCATCCTAGTTCACTTAAAAAGTGATCTGTATTTTCATTTTTATTATTATTAACAACCGTATACCAGACTTTATTTGGTGATATTTCACCAAAATGAAAATTGGGAGCTAATCTTGAAACATTGTCTAGCGATGGAAAATTTCTTCCATCTTTATAATTTTTTAAACCATTTTTAATAAAAAATTCAAGTCTTTCAAATGCTTTTTTCTCTCCAATTAGTGCGTGACTTAAAATACTCTTCTGCCAATTATCAGCATTAGTTTTATTAATATTAAATTCATTATTTTTCACCACATCTTGTTTAAGATTTATTTTAGGAGGTTTTGGTAAAGGGGCTCGTGGAGGAGAACTCCCTAAGCATCCTTTTCTATAAAAGGGTGTGAATACTTTATAGGGAGTTCCGTCCTTTTTTAAAATTTCCCAGGGTTCCCAAAGAAGATTTCCATTAAATGTTTCACATCTAATGCCAGTTTTTTTTATTTCTTGTTTAATTATGGTGTCTCTTTTTATTTCCCATGGGGCATAATTTCTGTTCCAGTAAACACCTGATACATTATTGTTTTTTATTAATTCTTTTAAAATTTTTAAAGGGTCCCCTTTAAAAATGGTCAGACCGTTTTTTAGGGATTTATTTAATAGTTTCAATGACTCATAAAGCCATGTTAAACTGGCTTCACCATGATTGAAATCAACGGTAGCGTTTTCGTCAAAAATATAAATGGGTATTAATTCTGAATTTTCTGTGGCTTCAGTAAGAGATGGATTATCATCAAGCCTCAGATCATTTCTAAACCAATGAATATTTACTTCTTTTGTCACTTTTAAAATATCGACCTTGTTATTAGTTAAGATGATAGATAAATAATCTGTTGCTCCTAATTTACAACCGTATTATTTTTATGATTAATATTTTCTTAAGTTAATATTTAACAATTAATTCTTATATCAGGTATAATAATGGACATAGGCCTAACAAAAAAAGTTGAAAATTTAAAAAATGAAGTAAGAGATTTTATTGATAATGAAATTAGGCCTAAAGAAGATGAATATTTTCAGGACGTAGGTGCGGCTGGCTCACGATTTCAATTCACTAGCAAAATGCTATCTACCATTAATAATTTAAAACAAAAAGCAAAAAGTAAAAATCTTTGGAATTTTTGGCTTACGGATAGTAAAGATGGCCATGGATTAACTACAGTAGAATATGCTTATTTAGCTGAAGAAATGGGCAAATGTAGGCTCGGTGCTGAAATTTTTAATTGTTCTGCTCCAGATACTGGTAATATGGAAGTAATTAAGAGGTATGGTTCTCAAAAACATAAAGAGATTTGGTTAAAGCCGTTGCTAAACGGAGAAATAAGATCTGCTTATTGTATGACTGAACCTGACGTTGCCTCTTCTGATGCTACTAACATTTCATTAAAAGCAGAAGAAAAAGATGATCACTATGTGTTAAATGGAGAAAAATGGTGGATATCTGGTGCTGGTGATCCGAGATGTAAAGTATACATAGTTTTAGCTAAAACAAATAATTCAACTGAAAATAAACACCATAATCATTCTATGTTTGTGGTTCCAAGTGATACTGATGGAATCAAAATATTAAGACCCATGCAAGTCTATGGTCATGATGATGCGCCACATGGTCACATGCACATAAATTTTAAAAATGTAAAAGTCCACAAGGAAGACCTTTTACTAAACAAGGAGGGTAAAGGGTTTGAAATAGCACAGGGTAGATTAGGGCCAGGCAGAATACACCATTGCATGAGAGCAATTGGACAAGCTGAATTTGCTCTTGAAATGATGTGTGAAAGAGCATTAACAAGGTCAGCCTTTGGTAAGAAAATTTCAGAGTTAGGTGCAAATTATGACATTATAGCTAATTGTAGAATAGAAATTGAAATGGCTAGGTTACTTTGTCTTAAAGCTGCATGGATGATGGATAATTATGATCCTAAAACAGCAGCGCCTTGGATAAGTAAAATTAAAGTCGTTGCACCAAAAGTTGCCCTAAAAGTAGTAGACGAAGCGGTTCAACTTTTTGGAGGAATGGGAGTTAGTCAAGATACCCCACTTGCTATTGCTTGGACACATTTGAGGACACTAAGATTAGCAGACGGCCCAGATGCAGTTCACAGACGTCAGGTAGCAAGAGCTGAGTTAAAAAAATTCAAAAAAAATGAATTTTAATGAATGATAATTTACCACATCTACTCAATATAAGTAAATTAACTGACACATTAGCTTTAAAATTACCCAGTTTTCAAGGTCCTTGGAAATATACAAAAACTTCATTTGGTCAATCTAATCCAACATTTATTTTAACAGGAAAAAAAAATAAATTAGTTCTAAGAAAAAAGCCCTCTGGAACATTGTTAAAATCAGCACATATGATCGAAAGAGAATTTAAAGTAATGTCTGCTTTAAAATTATCAAATGTTCCTGTTCCAAAAATGTATTATCTCTGTGAGGATAATGATGATATTGGAACACCTTATTTCATTATGGAATATATTGATGGACAATCTTTTTTAGATCCCAGGGCTTTAACATTAAAACATTCTGAACGTAAAAAAATTTACCAAGAAACCACAAAAATTTTAGCTAATTTGCATCAAATTTGTCTAGAGAAAGTTGGTCTCTTAGACTTTGGTAAATCAGGAAATTATTTTGCTAGGCAATTGTCGCGTTGGTCTCTTCAATATGAAAATAGTAAAACTGAGTTAATTGAACCAATGGAAAATCTTATAAGTTGGTTAGGGGATAATATTCCATCAGAAAAAGAAAGTAATTCTTGTTTAGTCCATGGTGATTGGCGGATAGACAACCTACTGTTTGATAAAAAAAATTTTAATTTAATTGCTGTTCTTGATTGGGAACTATCAACAATAGGAGATTCAAGAGCTGATTTAGCCTCTCAAATCATGCAATGGTCTATGCCAATAGGAGAAGAAGGTAGAGGGCTATATGGAATTAAAAGAAAAGAACTTGCTATCCCCGAAGATAAAGAATTTTTGGAATTATATAGTAAACTTAGGAATCTTAATGATGTCCCAGACTTAGAATTTGCTTTACCTTTTTGTTATTTCCGCATGGCAGCCATTTTACAGGGTGTTAAGAAAAGAGCTTTAGATGGAAATGCTTCAAATCCTGAAAAAGCAATAAAAATGGGTAAATATGTAAAGCATTACGCTAAAAAGGGATTAGAAAGTATAATTAAGTTTAAATAGGAAGTCTTATTCTTACTCCAAGTCCTCCAAGAGCTGTGGATTTATATAGAGATAATTGACCACCGTGCATTCTTATAACATCATTTGCAATACTTAACCCAAGACCAACTCCACTATGATTATTTTGGTTTCTAGATTTGTCTAATCTTGTAAAGGGACGAAAAGCTATCGCATAATCTTTTTCCTCTATCCCAATTCCATCATCTTCTATTTCAAATATTAAATTATTTTTTTCTTTATTTATTTTAAAACTTATATTTTTTCCATAAGTAATTGAATTATCAATAATATTTTGAATTGCTCTTTTAAGTCCATTTGTTCTTATACTCATTGAAAAGCTTTTCTCCAATGATTTAGAAATTTCCAGAACAAGATTTTTAAAATGTTTTTTATTCTTATTTACTATAGATTCGACAAATTCATAAATATTTGTTTTTTGAGTTTTTTCATTCACATTAGATTTTGAAAACTCTAAAAATTCATCTAACATTAATTCCATTGAATTGACATCTTCAAGCATTTCTTTTATTTCGTCACTCTTGCTTTCCAATGTTAAAGCTAATTTTAATCGAGTTAACGGTGTTCTAAGATCGTGACTTACACCAGACAGCATTTGTGTTCTTTGCTTAATTTGTCTTTCTATTCTTGCTCGCATTGCCATAAATGCAATACCTGCTCTTCGAACTTCGTCTGATCCTCCAGGTCTAAATTCTATAAACTGGCCTTTTCCAAATGCTTCTGCAGCTTTCGCAAGTTTACCGATAGGTCTTATTTGGTTTTTTAGAATTATTAATGAAAGTATGACTAGTAAAATAGTGACAAATAGCATTAATACTAAAAGTTGATGAGGATTAGAAGCACTTATCCTCTTTCTACTTATTTTGAACTCTAAAACACCTTGATCAAATTGAACTTGAATAAGAACATTTCGTGGGTCTGATAAGTCAAAAGAGGAAGGTCTCTTAAGTTTTTCTTTTAAGTTTCTAACAAATGTTTTTCCAGACAAATCAATAAGTCCAATTTTTGTTTGTCTTGTAAAATTTTTTTCTTTCAAAAAACTAACTTCAAAGCCAAACTCTTCACCTAGATTTGATAGTTTATTTAATAAAATGTTATCAGATAATTTTTCTATTAATCCTCTTTCTGTTTCTTTTTGAATATAAATAATTTCAAAAGCAATACCTTCAGACATCTGGTTTGTGACTTGTTCAAAATGCCTTTGTATAAAAGCAATCCCTACAACTATTTCAATAAAAATGATAGGAAATAATAGTATTAAAATGGCTCTTCCTAATAAGCTTTTTGGTAAATATCTTTTAATTGGATGTTGAGCCATTTTTTTTAATGAACTTTATTTAAATTTAATCATAATTAATACATAATCTTTTATTAAAATAAATTGTTATTTCTTTGAAAAAAATTTTTGAAAACATAAGATTGATTACTGCCCCTAATCCAAGTCCTATGACTCAAAAGGGTACAAATACCTATATTTTGGGTAATCAAGAAGGTTTATGTATTATTGATCCAGGACCTGATAATGAGCAACATTATGAACAAATAAAAAATATAATAAATAAAGAAAAAGCAAGTCATATTTTAGTAACTCACTCTCACCTAGATCATTCACCTCTAGCAATTAGAGTGTCTAGAGATTTTTCAATACCTATTTTTGCCCATGGTAAATTAGAAATGTCTAGATCTTCAATTATGAAAAAATTATTTAATTCTAACTTAGAAATAGGTGGTTTCGAAGGGTTAGATACTAATTTTAGACCTGATTATTATTTGAATGATCACCAAGTTATAAATGGGATTAATTGGTCAATAGAAGTAGTCCATACCCCTGGTCATTTGGCTGATCATTTGTGTTTTTCCGTAATAGAAAAAAATATTCTATTTTCTGGAGATATTGTTATGGGGTGGACATCTACTCTTATCTCTCCACCAGATGGTGATGTAGGGCAGTATTTCAATTCTTTAGATAAATTATTAAATAGAAGTGATAATGTATATTTACCAGGACATGGACTTCAGGTTGAAGACGCAAAAACATATGTTGCTAAATTAAAGAAACATAGGATAAATAGAGAAAATCAAATACTATCTATTTTAAAAAGTGGTCCACATAATTCTTATAATATTGCTGAAAAAATTTACAAAAATCAACCTCAAGCTATAATTTATGCTGGGAGTAGAAATGTTTTGGCACACTTAATCAACTTACTTGAAAGAGATTTAGTTTACAGTAATATTCCAATATGTCCAGATAATTTATTTCAGTTGATAAATTAATAAAAATTGAGCTTGATGGATTATTAAACCATTGGTATAGATTAATTGTATTATTCCGGCGTAGCTCAGCGGTAGAGCAGTTGACTGTTAATCAATTGGTCGTAGGTTCGATCCCTACCGCCGGAGCCATTTTAACTATTCCCATGCTGTTTTTATAAGTTTATCCATACATACCTAGTAGTGTGGGTGGCACTTGCAGCAATCAGCTCAAATAAATTTTAACTTGACAAAGGATTAAAGGTCTTTCTGGCACCAGAATTGATACATTCCAGCAAACGCTTCTGGATTAGCCTCTTCAAATACTTGCCATTTATCCAAGTCATAAAGGTCTTTGTCGTATTTATTAGCTAGCTTAAATTGTTGAACTTTACTAGTTTCAAAACCACAGAACTTTAGTCCCAACTTCTTTAGATGATTTTTTATTAATGGAATAGTGAACCTATGTTCTTGTACATGGAAAAGAAGATCTTTAAGTTCACTTAAATTGTAAAAGTCATCATAATTAATAATTTTTTTATAATACGATTTATCAGATACTATTATCATATCTCGAAAATATTTCATTTCTGAACTGCTTGATCCAATCCCTAGCTGGCTTATCTCTTCTCTAATTTTTACTATATGGTTCCTAGCTAGTTCACTATACAATCCAATTTTCATAAGGCCACCTGGTTTCAGACAATCGGTAAGTACTTCCCATCCTTTCATAGGATTATCCATATGATGCAAAACACCACCACTTTCGATGATATCAAATTGTTTATTCAGCTTACCTAAGTCTAAGATATCAGCTTGCATATATTCTATGTTCTCAATAGCTAGCTCCTCAGTTTTACGTTTTGCATAAGCTAAGCTCGAAAGACTAAGGTCGATAGCTAAGACTTTTGATGATTTAAATCTTGCCGCAGTAGTAATCGAATGCTGTCCTGTTCCACAGCCAGCGATTAAAATATCTGGATTCTTGGCTTTGGTAATTTTGTTGTCATGCAGTTTCAGTTTAATATCATCAACTACTTTTGAGATAGGTGCAGGTTCTAAGTTTAAACCCAAGTTCACCCATCTTGGATAGGGGCTTTCTTCGTACTGTTCCCTTACGTTTGAAGATACTTTATTACTGATTTCCTCAAGTATAGGAATATTCAGTTTTAGCTTTTCTTCCTGAAGTGGTTCTTCAACCTGCCGAGTGAATACTTCTTGGATTGGATTAGTCACTATTAATGATAGACACCAGTCATATTTATGAAGTGCCTTGTAAGAGGCTAGTATTAATATTGCCAAGGGACTTGGTTGTTCATTATTAGAAAGTAATTCTTTCATGTGCTTCTCTAAGACGTTAATGGCTTTTTCTTCATTTTGACTTTGACTATAGACGTATTCATTGGTGAAGCACTGAAGTGCTAAAGCTGATTGAAATCTAAGTAATTCAGGTGATGCCTCTTTGAAGGATGAAATGTTTTCAAGGATAACAGCCCTAAGGTATTTGAACAGTTTCTCAAGCTCTAAGTCAGGAAGTGGACAAACACTCATTAGCTTACGTAACAAAGGAAGCTCGTCTAAATCTGATATAATATCTAGAGGGTTCTGAATTAACTGATTAGAGTTTACTAATTTTAAATGTTTCTGCAAACTTGGCTCCAACTTCAAAAGACTTTTGACAGCCATTGCAATATCTTTAGGTCGAACATATCTCTTCTGATCAAGCAAAGAATTGATTGTATTTTGAAGACCTCTATTTGGTTTTTTAAAGATGATGCCTGTGAGAGCAACTCCCATGTTGTAATAGGCTTCAGCATAATCAGGTTTGAGTGAGATAACTTTAGTGTAAGCCTCTATGGTTTCTGCCAGCTTTCCTAAACCTTTATTTGAAGCACCTATAATATTGTATAAATTGATGGAGTTAGGAAAATCTTTCAGTAATTGAGAACTTTGAATTAGAGCTTTTTGAAACTGACCTTGTCTATATAAATTAATGAGATTTTGCGATGTCTCTTTTGCTGGCTCTTCCGACTTTCTAGAAACAGCATTATCTTCTATTTCTCTTTCTAATTCAATTAAACGTTTCTCTATTTGCTCAAATCCATCCCCTTTTATACTTTTACTTCTTGCTTCATAAAAAATTGCTTTTGCATCATCCATTCGATTTAACTTAATCAAAGCGTCTATATAACTGAGCCAGAATTGAGTAATACCTGGATTGGATTCTAATGCTGTTTTAAAGAATGGAAGTGCTTCTTCTACCTTCCTAATACCGACAGCTAGAACCCCCATATTGTGATTAGCATCAGGGTGTTTAGGATTAGCTTTAAGAATAGCTGTATAATAACGATCAGCCTCTTGTAACTTACCAGCTTTATGGGCTTCTATACCCTTTTTTAATGCTTGATCTAGTGTAAGTTCCATCACATCACTATTGTTACTTTAGAGAGTTTAAAAGTAGTAATATTCTAGTAAAGCAAATATTAGAAGTTATTTTATTAAAATAATTCAATAAAGAGGTATAACATAAAAAAATTAGGGCTCTAATTAAGTTTACATTTTGGCATAGTTAGTTGTTCAAATATTTTCAATACCTTTTTTTAAAGCATTGAATGGTAGATAGGAGCTTCAGCAACTACTCCTTCTGCTTTTAAATTAACTAATTCGCGTATGTATCCATTAATAACTATTTAGTAGAATGGTGTGGCGCTTGGGTAGTTTATGTTTAAAGTACAAAGTAGTTTCTTAAGATATTAAGCTGTCAAATGCACCGTTTAAATAAGGTTCATACTTATACCAAGCATTAGAGCTACCTTTATAAACCTTATGTCTTACCTGTTGTTGTGAGGTAGTTCTAACACTGCGTTTATTCTTTTCCGGTGATAGGCAGGCCTCTTCCCAATTCAACTCAAGGTATTTGATAAGTTCTCTAGTTTGGTTTTCTTGATCAGTTGTAAGGCTTTCATAATTTATATTATAAATCCTACCACTATATTCTGACTGCCAAAGCCTCATCAGATCTTTGTATAGATTATAATATTCAACTACATCCTTTAAATCGTAACAATATCCTAGATTGTGTGAGACAAAGTACTGTTTATAGTTCGACCAGCAAGTAGCAGCCGCATCTCTTTGTACATGAATAATTTTAGCTTCAGGGAAAGCAGCACAAATTAATGGTATAAAGCGAAAGTTGTGTGGCATCTTATCTGTAACTATACTCTCATCGTTTGATACTTTAGATAACTTAAATAAGTATTTTTTTCTGAAATCAGATACAGCTGCAGTGTCTACGGATGTAGAGTTTATAGCTAATTTACCTCCATACTGGTCTACATAGTTTAATTCTCCTGCACCAGTAACCTCAGAGTGTGATGATATTATTTGTTCTATTAGTGTAGTTCCTGATCTAGGCATTCCAATAATAAAAACTGGTGAAAGCCCACCAGAGCCTTTTTTTATTTCTAGTGAACTTTTTAACAGAATAGGCTGTGTTTTCTTCAAACCATTGAAAAGACTTTTATCTTTTTTTATTGAATAGTTTAGTAATTTTTTGCGCAAAGCATTACCCTTAGATAAATGATAAAAGGCTTGATTAAGGTCCCCTATGTCCTCATACATTTTAGCTAATGCAAAACTTAAATTACACCTTCCATCTTCACTCAAAACTCCAATTCTATATTGTTCTTTAACCTGAAGAAATTGCTCATCCTCTACATTATAATTTTTAATTGAACTTAAATTACGATGTGCGGTAGCAAAATCAGGCTTGATGGAGATTGTTTTGTTGTAAGCCTCTATGGCTTCTTTCAGCTTTCCTTGATCTTTGAAAGCATTGCCTATGTTGTTATAGGCCTCAGCATAATCAGGCTTGATGGAGAGTGCTTTATTGTAAGCTTCTATAGCTTTTTCTAGCTTGTTTTGTTCTTGGAGAGTAAATCCCATATTGTTATAGGCTTCAGCATAATCAGGCTTGATGGAGAGTGCTTTATTGTAAGCTTCTATAGCTTTTTCTAGCTTGTTTTGTTCTTGGAGAGTAAATCCCATATTGTTATAGGCTTCAGCATAATCAGGCTTGATGGAGAGTGCTTTATTGTAAGCTTCTATAGCTTTTTCTAGCTTGTTTTGCTCTTGGAGAGTAACACCCATATTGTTATAGGCCTCAGCATAATCAGGCTTGATGGAGAGTGCTTTGTTGTAAAAAACTTCTGCTTGATTAAAATTCTTCAAGTGCTGGTAGCATAAACCTATGTTGGCAATGATTTTTTCATCCCTGGGGTTAAATTGCAGCATTTCTTCAGCAAGAGAAATAGCAATTTCAAAATTGTTGAATTCCATTTGTAAATTTAAAATTATATGCCAAATTAGCTTCATATGAGATTTAAGACGATAAGCTTTTTCTAAATCTGATAAAGCATTTACTTTATCTCTTTGAGCTAAACTGATTAAGCCTCTATTTACTAGTGCTTCTGCATAATTTGGGTTAAGCTCAATAGCTTTTTCAAGATATTTTAAACTTTCATCTAAATTACCATTTATTCTTAAGCATGATCCTAAAACATTCATACCTTCAATATCATTTGGAAACAATTTATTATTCTTCTTAGCAATTATAAGAGCTTCATCTACCTTTTTCAGTTTTATAAGAAGTCTTGTCTCATTCCAGCCCACTGAGGCTATGTTTTGATTTATACTTTTAGCTTTATCTAAATAAATTTTAGCTTTTTCAAGATTATCATTCAAAATGTAACAGTGTGATATTATTGATGGAATAAATGGATCTGTAGGAAACTCACTCATATTATTTTTTAAAAAATGAATTGCTTTATCATACTTACCATTATCCCGTAACTCTATAGCTTTCTCTAGTATCTTTTGGTTAACCTGTTCACCATCAAATTGTGCAGGTTGAGAAAATTTTATTTCCAATTTGTCAAATCTATCTCCCTTTACACTCTTACTTTTGGCTTGGTCAAAGACAGTCTTTGCATCAGCCATTCGATTTAGTTTAATCAAAGCTTCAATATAACTTAGCCAAAACTGAGTTATGCCTGGATTGGTCTCTATAGCTGTTTTAAAAAATGGTAGGGCGGTCTCAATCTTGCCAATACCAACTGCTAAAACACCCATGTTGTGATTAGCGTCAGCGTGTTTAGGCTGTACTTTAAGTATAGCTGTATAATAACGATCAGCTTTTTGAAATTTGCCAGCTTTATGTGCCTCAACCCCCATTTTCAATGCCTGATTTAGTGTAAGTTCCATTTAAATTTTAATATGACTTATTTAATTTTTATTATTTAGATATACTAAAAATAATTAATATTAAAAGTATATTTAAGTAACCGTAATTTAATTGATTAGTAAGTAAAGTGACAACTATTATTTAATTATCACTCACCAAGGTTTAAAATATTTTGTCACCTTAAAAAATGCATGTATCTTCCACAAGTATATTTAATTTATAATTGAGCAATACAATGCGAACTTGCATATACATCGTCTAAAGGTTAATAAATAAGGAAAGGTCCTGTGGCTCAACTGGATAGAGCAGCCCCCTCCTAAGGGGCAGGTTACAGGTTCAAATCCTGTCAGGACCGCCAATACAGTTGTTTGTTTTTGCTTGATTTTTTGATTTCAAAAATATTTAAGAGTTATATATCATTATCAGAAATAAAATAATTTCAGGAGTAGATGAAGCTGGAAGAGGATCATGGGCTGGTCCAGTAGTTTCTGCTGCAGTAATTTTAGGAAATTTTAAAGATATAAGTATTTTAAATGATTCAAAAGTTTTAAGTTCAAAAAAAAGGGAGAAAATCTTTCAGGAATTAAAAAAATATTCAATTATTGGAGTAGGATTTTCGTCTGTTGAAGAAATAACAAAGTATAATATATTACAAGCAACTTTTTTATCTATGATAAGAGCTGTTAATTCATTATCAAAAAAACCAGAACTTTTGCTTATAGATGGAAATATGGTACCTCCTAAAATCCAAACAAAAGCTCAATCTATTATTAAAGGTGATAAACTTGTTCCCGAAATTTCAGCAGCATCAATTGTTGCTAAGGTAATTAGAGATCATCATATGAAGATTTTGGATAAAAAATATCCTGGATATAATTTCAAAAGTAATAATGGATATGGTGTTAAAGCACACTTAGATGCTTTAAAAAATCTTGGTTTAAGTCCTACACATAGACGTTCATTTAAACCAATACACAACATATTGTGTTAAGAAAATTAATTAACTCATTGATTTTAAAAAGTATTTGACAGATTCATTGATTTGAATCATTTTAATCAAATATTAAAATGAGAAGCTAAATGGATATAATCACAAAAAAAAACAAATGTTTATTACCCATAAATTCAATCTTACATGGTGATACAATTGATTTAATGAAAAGCTTACCATGTAATTCGATTGATCTTATTTTTGCAGATCCTCCTTACAATCTTCAATTAAGTGGAAAATTAAAAAGGCCCGATCATTCAATGGTAGAGGGTGTTGAAGAAGATTGGGATAAGTTTTTAAATTTTAAAGATTATGACAATTTTTGTGAAAATTGGCTTTCTGAAGCAAAAAGATTGCTTAAACCAAATGGTGCCATTTGGGTTATTGGTACTTATCATAATATTTATAGATTAGGATCCATTATTCAAAATTTAGATTTTTGGATTTTAAATGATGTTATATGGAGAAAATCCAATCCTATGCCAAACTTCCATGGAAAAAGACTAACTAATGCTCATGAGACACTTATTTGGGCATCAAAATCTGATAATTCTAAATATATATTTAATTATGAAGCTCTTAAAGAACTAAATGAGGGGCTACAGATGCGTTCGGATTGGATGATGCCAATTTGTAGTGGAAAGGAAAGAATTAAAAATAAATTAGGAAAAAAAGCTCATCCAACTCAAAAACCAGAGTCATTATTACATCGAATTTTGATTGGAACATCTAATAAGGGTGACATTATCCTTGACCCTTTTTTTGGAACCGGCACGACTGGAGCAGTTGCAAAAAAATTAGGAAGAAAATTTATTGGCATAGAAAAAGACAAAAAATATTTAGAAATAGCAAATAAACGAATAAAAGAAATAATTCCTCACGATGACAAATCAATAGAAATAACTAAAAGCAAAAGAAATTTACCAAGAATACCATTTGGTTCACTTATTGAGAGAGGAATTCTAAATCCTGGTGAAGATTTGCAATCTTTTAATGGAAGATATATTGCAAAAATAAGGGCAGACGGTACTTTGATTTCTCATGATACAAAAGGATCAATTCATCAAGTTGGAGCCATATTAGAAGGTTTACCCTCTTGCAATGGGTGGGCTTATTGGCATTTTAAAATTGATGGTTCAACTGCACCAATAGATGTCTTACGGCAAAAAATTATATCAGAATTATCTGAAGTAAAAAATAATATCAATTAGAGTAATATTCTAATGCTAGATTTAAACACTTTCTAATCACTGTTGGAAATAAATTTAATAAATTATGATTAAATGATTCTAAAATAGCATTTTTTGGTGGTATTTTAATATTTGCAATCATTATTTTAAGCTCAAGATTAAAATGAGTAAATGTATGCAAAATTGATTCATCTAAAGTCTTCCAATTCCCACTATATGGTGGATTTAGTGTAGGAAAATTTCCTTCAACCCAATCACTTGTTGGAGGACATGTAGTACCTCCAAGTAATCCATTTTTTGGACGTTTGAACAAAATAATTTCGTTTTTAAGAGTAATTCCTATAAATATATAACCTTTTTTCTTAACTTTTTTTGGTCTCTTTTTTTTCAAAGGTATTAAATCAAATGTTTCATTCTTAGATGCAATACAATTTTTGATAACAGGGCATAAATTACAAACTGGATTTATGGGTTTACATATTAGCGAACCTAAATCCATCATTGCTTGGGCAAAATCACCAGACCGTTTCTTTGGATAAACAGTTTCTAAACTTTTATAAATTACTAAATTATTCTTCTTTAAATCTTCTTTTATTTCAAATATCCTTGCTATAACTCTTTCAATATTTCCATCAACAACAATAGCACTTTTATCAAATGCAATTGAACTAATTGCTGCTGCTGTATATTTACCAATCCCAGGTAAATTAAATAATTCTCTTTCATTATTCGGAAATTTTCCATCATGTTTTTCACAAATTATTCGTGCGCATTTCTTTAGATTTAATGCTCTTCTATAGTAACCTAATCCAGACCATGATCTTAAAATATCATCTTCTTCAGCGTCGTTGAGTTTGTATATATCTGGCCATTTATTAATAAAATTTGAATAATAATTTTTAACAGTTTTTACATTAGTTTGTTGAAGCATTATTTCGGATATCCATACATTATATGGATCTTTTTTGATTCCTTTTTTTGAAAGTTCAGGTGTTATTCTCCAAGGTAATTTTCGTGCTTTTATGTCGTACCAAGCAAGTAAAATTCTGCTAAAACTAGTGCGGTTTACCTTATTTGATTTATCATTTATTTTGTTCATTATTATTCACTTTTATTTATTAATATAATATTATGCGAACTAAAAACTTTCAAAAGGCATCTGATCTATTTGATCAAATTATACCTGATAAATTAAAACAGAAGACATTTATACATAATAATATTTTTAATAACTGGAAACAAATAGTTGGTGAAGATATTTCTGAAATAATTCAGCCTTATAATTTAAAATTCTTGAGATACAAAATAACAGAGGCTACATTAACACTCGAGGTAAATGAAATGCTGGTTCATCAAGCAGAATTATTAGAGAATCAGATCATTCAACGGATAAATTTTTTTTTTGGAATTAATGCTGTGATTAGACTTAAATTTAAAAAAAAAATTTTTTAACTATCAAATAATTTTTAAATTATAAACTAACCATCTCTTTTTTTTTCTCAATTGTTATATATATGTT
Source organism: uncultured Alphaproteobacteria bacterium (assembly GCA_902541695.1). Taxonomy (GTDB): domain Bacteria; phylum Pseudomonadota; class Alphaproteobacteria; order Rhodobacterales; family Rhodobacteraceae; genus CACIIZ01. The sequence continues at coordinate 116,789 of CACBRT010000002.1, forward strand.
TAATTATTTAATGTGTTATTTTAAGTGTACATAAATCATGATGTTAAAAATTATTCCTATATTTTTCTACTTATTAAGCTCTTTTTTCATGGTCTTTTTAACAAATGCAAGTGAAATAAACAATACTAGTGATATTACACCAATGATTATTGGTAGTAAAAACGCACCAGTTAAAATAATTGAATATGCCTCTTTTACTTGTCCTCATTGTGCAACATTTCACAATGAAGTCTTACCAAAATTGAAGAATGATTATATAAACTCTGGAAAAGTTTTACTGGAATATAGAGAAGTTTATTTTGATGGTCCTGGTTTATGGGCAGGATTACTTGCTCGATGCCAGGGAAATAAAAAATATTTTGCTATGGTAGATCTTATTTATAAAAAACAAAAGGACTGGGCTAGCGGTAATCGTAATGACATAATCGAGGGATTATTATCAATAGGAAGACAAACAGGATTAGATGATCAGGAATCTAGACAGTGCATGGAAAATAGTGAACAAGCTAAAAAATTAATTGATATTTTTAAAAAAAATATTACAGAAGATGGAATTTCAAGTACACCTAGTTTTGTGATAAACGACGAATTAATGTCGAATATGAAATATGACGAACTCAAAAATATAATTGAAAGTCTTTTGAATTAGTTATTTTAAAAAATTAATAATTCTATTTCTTATTGCACTTAAATCTTTAAATACAAATTCTATATCGATAATATCAATAGATTTATGGAATCTCTGGGGAATCCTAATTTTGTCTTTTTCAGTTGTTATTAGTTTTAAATTATGTTTATCAGCATAATTCTTAAGTTTTTCTATATCCTTAGAAGAATATGGATAATGATCTGGATATTCTTTTGTTTTTACTACATTATAACCAACCTCTCTTGCAGTATTAAAAAATTTTTCAGAATAAGCTATTCCTGAAAAAGCAAATACTTTTAGATTTTTCGTATTTTTTGGATAGTGATTTTTATAGATAAATCCTTTTATAATTTTAATATTATAACTCTTATTTAGATCATTAATTACACTTATATCGCAATTTTTGTTTATAATAAAAACAATTGCGTCTGCTCGAGAGAGACCTTTTTGAATTGACTCTCTTAGTGGCCCTAATGGGATTACGTATTTATTTCCGAATAAGATTTTGGAGTCAACAACTACTAATGATAGGTCTTTTTTAATCTTGGAGTTTTGATATCCATCATCTAATAACACTATATCAAAACCGTCTTTATAAGCTTGGATGATCCCTTTTTTTCTATTTTTAGATACAATAACAGAACTTTTTTTTGATAGAATTAATGGTTCATCTCCAACTCGAGAAAAAGTATCAGATTGGGTTACATAATGGGGGCCCTTAATTTTGCCTCCATAACCTCTACTTACTACACATACTTTAATGCCCATATCATTAAGAAGATCTTGCAATGCCATTGTAACAGGAGTTTTTCCTGAACCACCCACTGTTAAGTTCCCAACACAAATTACAGGTATTGGCATCTCTTCCCATGGACCATATTTTAATCTATAGTATGTAGCTAGTTCCCAAATTTTACTTAGGGGTTTGAGAAAAAAAAAATGGGATTAATTTCATTTTTATTTTTAAACCAGAATTTTGGCGTTTTTATAAACAACAAATAATCTCTCAGGTTAAAATCATCAATTTCCAGCTACAGTCATATCATTTATCAAAATACTAGGTACTCGTCTAGAAAGATGGGGTTTAATATCTGTTGCTATAGTCATATTTTGTATCATTTGTTTTAAATTTCCCGCAATAGTACATTCATTAACGGGATGAGAAATCTTACCATTTTTGAACCAAAACCCTGCGGCACCCCTTGAATAATCACCACTATTTTGATTAATAGTAGACCCAATCATTGAACATACCATCAAGCCCTCATTAGCCTTTTCTAATAATTCGTCTAAAGTTAAGTCTCCCCCAACTAATTCAATGTTACCCACATTAGGATAGGGATACCCTGAACCTGTTCTAAAAGCATTACTAGTAGATTTTAATCCTAATTGCTTGCTTGTTTTTAAATCAAGAACCCATTTTTTTAAAATACCATTTTCAACAAATATATTTTTTTTAGATACTAATCCTTCAGCATCAAAGGGTCTTGAACCAGACAGCCTTGGAATATATGGATCTTCAATAATATTTAAATTTTCTGGTATAATTTTATTATCTAAATAATTTAAAAGCCAACTACTACCACGTGTAATTGATTGTCCATTTATTGCATTTAATATATGACTTATAATTGAACTTGATATACGCTCATTAAAAATTATTGGGTATTTTCCAGTCAACGGCTTAGTGGCGCCAGTCATTTTAAGAGCTCTTTCAGCAGCCAATTTCCCAATTTCTTCAGGCGCTGGTAAATCTGCAATGTATGTTCTTTGTTCGAAGGCATATTCTCTTTCCATCTTATTCATATCAGTGGCAATAGCAGAGGAAGAAATATAATAAAAAGATCTTTTATAACCATTTTTAAAACCATTTGATGTGCAAAGAATAAATTCTTTGTTTGAAGATCCTACACTGCTTCCATCTGTATTTACGATTTTTGAATTACTAAATGAAGCGTCGTCAGCGGTAATAGCCATTTCTTCAAATTTTGAAATATTATATTTATCAAAATTATTGTTGTCACAAATATCAATATTCGAACACTCATTTTTGCTAAAGAATTCACTTCTATTTGCAATAGTGTCAAATGGATTTTCTAAAGACTCTTTAGCTATTTCATTTGCTTTTATTGCTAGATTTTTTAAACCTTCTTCACTCGTATTATTTGATGAAACAAGAGCAGATTTTCTGTTATTAATTACTCTTAAAGATATTGAAATGTTATCAGATGTTTCTGATAACTCAACATTACCTTTTTTTGCTTCTACATTTGTTTCAATTGAATTTTCAATAACAACTTCTGAATCAATGGCACCAAATTTTTTTGATAATTCAATTAGGTTATCTGCTATATTATAATGTTTATTATTCATGTACGTAAAAACTTAGAGATTAGATTATATAGATTATATATTTTTATAAATTCAATTATTCAATGAACAAATTGACAAAAAAGCAAATGATAAAGCTTTTTTTGCTGACAAATTTGAATTTTGCCTAATATTCAACTCTGTCTCTTTTAATATTAACAAAGCCGCTTCAATGCTTGATTTTTGCCAGAATTTTAAATTTTTCACAAATTTATCTCTATTTTTCCCTGTAATTGGGGGCCATAATGTTTTTAAAAAAGAAAACGACAAGTCTTCTGTACTTATCATCTTGAGAAAAATTTTAAACTGATTAGAGGCTGTGAATAAAAAACCATTAGGATTTTTAATTTCTCCTGGGTAATTTGAAAAAAAATCAACAATAAATTCCTTATTTTTGATCATCAAATAATCAAAAAGTTTTTTTTCGTTTGAGCTAAATTCAAAAGAAAAAACATTATCAACATCTTCAATAGATATAGGGCTTTTGTCAAAATATTTATAAAGATATAGTTTTTTTAGTTCTTGTTTAAATTCTAAAAAATCATAGTTAGAAGATAAATCTCTTAATTTTTTTATAATAGCATTGTTATCTACCTTAATTTTGTATGAATTAAGCTGATTTATTATGTCTCTTTCATTTAATTCGTAAGAGTAAAATCCTATTGAACAAGATTTTGAATCATTTTCTAATAATTTTCTTAAACTAGATTTTTGACCTAAATAACCAGCAGTAAGTATTAAGTAATGATCCTCTATATTGATATTTTCCAAAATATTTTTAATATTGTTTGTCTCTTTATCTGAAATTTCATTCACTACAATAACTTTTTTGTCTCCAAAAAATGATCTTGTCTTAATTTCATTAAGAATAACTTCCTTATCTTTTTGTATTTGATTTTTGTCTAAAAATACTAATTTCATTAATTCCAAAGCTTTTGATCCTATCAATTTCAATTCTAAACGTTTCCTGTAATACCAAATCTTTGAGCTTGAAGTTCCGTGAAGCAGAAAAATTTTTTTTTCAACAGGAATGTTTTCTATAAATTCAGGAAAATTGAAATCTCTAATTATCAACTTAATATTTCCTTTTGGTGGATCAGGATTTCTATTTTTATTTTTTCAGCAGTATCATATGCAAGTCGTTGTTCAGCATAATTTTTTGCCGTTTCTGTTTGAAATCCAGTCATATTAATCGAAGAAGTAAAAGCAGTATTAGAAATTATTATTTTTGAAAAGATAATTTTTTTAGTATTAAGCTCAATCAAATTCAAATTAGAAATTAATTTAAAATTATATCTCGTGTTCTCATTGTTTTCAGTAATAATACTTTTTGATTGTTCTAGAGAGCTTTTTAATTCTATTTGATATTTTGGCATTTGAGGATATCCAAAATCTTTTAAAAGCTTTTTTTTAATATGAAAATCAATATCATTTTTAGGCGAAAATAAAATAAAATTTCCACTACTGAAGATTGGATGATTGTTTTGATTGAAATTAATAAGTGGTTTATAGCCACAAGAAAGTAGTAAAAATAAACAGGAGGCTGTGATTATTTTGAAAAATTTAAATAACAACATTTATAATTTTACCTGTTACAATAATAATTTTCTTAGGAGACAAACCCTTGAGAAATTTTTTTACAGAATCTAATTCTAGCACTTTTTTTTCTAACTCAATATTTGACATATTTTTTGAAATGGTAATTTCACTCCTTTTTTTTCCATTTATTTGAATTGGATAAATAATCTCATTATTACTTAAAAATTCTTCAATAAAATCAGGCCATTTTTCTTCATAAAGAAATGAACTAGATTCGTAGAGACTCCAAATCTCTTGTGAAAGGTGGGGTGTTATTGGTTGCATAAGAGATGCTAAAATTTTAATAGCATATTTTTTTGCCCCCGAAGATGCTTTTGAATTTGAAATAGAATTTGTTAGTTCATACAAGTATGCAATTGCTTTATTAAAAGAAAAACTATTTAGGCAATAAGTGACATTTTTGATTGCATTATGTACAGATCGTAATAAATCATTATCAAAATTATTATCAGTTAAGGTAATTTTGAATTTATCTTGTTCACTATTATTTCCTTCCTTATAAATCATATACGATATTCTCCACACTTTCTGAAGATGTTTCCAAGCAGCCTCAACGCCAGAATTAGTCCATTCGACATCTCTTTCTGGAGGGCTATCAGACATCATAAACCACCTAGCAGTATCAGCTCCAAACTGTTCAATAATATCTTCTGGATCTATTACATTTTTTTTTGATTTAGACATTTTTACAGACGGACCTACTTTAATAGATTTTCCAGTCTCGATGCTAAAAAGAGATCTTTTTTTATGAACTTTTTTTACTTCTTTTACTTCATTTGGAGTTAACCATTTACCAGTATCATCTTTGTAAGTCTCATGACACACCATACCTTGAGTGAATAAAGACGAGAATGGTTCTACTACTTTTTTAGGTACATGCCCAGTTTCAAACATTGCTCTACAAAAAAACCTTGAATAAAGTAGGTGTAAAATCGCATGTTCTACACCTCCAATATACTGATCGACGTTCATCCAGTAATCCACAGCTTCTTTTTCTGTAGGATTTTGCGATTTAGGAGAAGTAAATCTAGTAAAATACCAAGAACTATCAACAAAAGTATCCATTGTATCTGTTTCTCTTTTTGAATCTTCTCCACAATTAGGACATTTAGTATTAAGCCATTCTTTATGTCTGTTTAAAGGATTACCAGGTAAGTCGAAGGTTACATCTTTAGGTAATTCAATTGGTAAATTTTCTTTTTTTTCAGCAACAATCCCACATTTATTACAATGTATTACAGGGATAGGACAACCCCAATATCTTTGTCTAGAAATTCCCCAATCTCTTAATCGATAGTTTGTTTTTTCAATGCCTACACCCATACCATTTAATTTTTGCGAAATAACTTTTTTTGCATCTTGAATAGATAATCCATTAATAAAATCTGAATTTATTAATTTTCCGGGACCTATGAAAGCCTCGTTTTCAATTTTAAAATCTTCTACATTGGTATCTGACGGGCAAACTACTGGAATAATATCTAAATTATACTTGATCGCAAAATCTAAATCTCTTTGATCATGAGCCGGACATCCAAAAATTGCTCCAGTCCCATAATCCATAAGAACAAAATTAGCTACAAAAAGAGGAAAAAGCTTTTTCTCATCAAATGGATTCATTACCAATATATTTGTTTTATAACCAATTTTTTCTGCCTTCTCTATAGCCTCCTCATTAGTTGCAGTTTTTTTAGATTTATCTACAAATTGAGCAAGATTTACATCTTCTTTAGATAATATATTGGTTAATGGATGATCAACTGAAATTGCAGCAAAACTCATTCCAAATAAAGTATCATGCCTTGTAGTATAAACTTTTAGTTTATCATATCCTTTAGGATGGTTTTTAAGCTTAAAATCAATTTCTAAACCTGTTGATTTACCAATCCAGTTTTTTTGCATTAGACGAACTTTTTCTGGCCAATTCGGCATATTATCCAACGAATTTAAAAGGTCTTTTGAATAATTTGATATTTTAAAAAACCACTGAGTGAGTTCTTTCCTTTCAACCACTGCACCAGAACGCCATCCCAATCCATTTTCTACTTGTTCATTAGCAAGAACTGTTTTATCCACTGGGTCCCAATTTACAGTTGCGTTTTTTCTGTAAGCAAGGCCTTTATTTAACATGTCTATAAACATTGACTGCTGGTGACCATAATAACTTGGATCACAAGTAGCAATTTCTCTTGTCCAGTCAATCGATAAACCAAGAGGTTTCAACTGATTTCTCATGTCTTTTATATTTTCGTAAGTCCAATCTCCAGGATGAACATTATTTTCCATAGCAGCATTTTCTGCGGGCATACCGAAAGCGTCCCATCCCATTGGATGTAAAATATTATATCCACTAGCTTTCATAAAACGAGCAACTACGTCTCCCATTGTGTAATTTCTAACGTGACCCATATGAATTCTCCCTGAAGGATATGGGAACATTTCAAGCACATAATATTTGGGTTTTGATAAATTCAATTCTGATTTAAAAAGTTCTTTTTCATGCCATTTTCTTTGCCATTTAGATTCTGTCTTTTTGAAATTATATCGATCCATTTTCAATGACTTTCTAAGAATTAAATTTCTATTCATATTTTATACCTGTATTATTATGTTATTGACAATCATAATTGTTTCTTAATCTTTGGTTATTAATCATTAAACAAAACTACAATAATAATGACAGATATTAAAAAGATGAAAGATTCCTGTTATTGAGATGTTATTGATTTAAGTAGAAGAAATTGCGACATTTAGTCAAAATTTATCAACTTTTTTAATTAGATGCTCTAAAATACCCATACCACTGTGGCATCTTTGCACCAAAAAAAAAAACAAGTTAATTTTATGATTAAGAAACTTGACCGAAAGCCATTTAAATTAGATAACAAATTCATCCGATCGTAATGTGTGCGATTGAGGTATATTGAAATGAAACTACTGAGGCAAGAAAATGAAAAAAGCTCTCTTGACTACAACAGCTCTTGTTGCACTAAGTAGTGCAGCTTTTGCTGATAGTGTTGCCGTCAGAAATGGCGGTACTTCTCACCATACGCACGCTCCAACTATTGTGTTTCATGGTGAAGCAAATATTAAATATAACATACCATTCAAAAAGGTAGCTGGTGGTTCAACAGATGGAGTAATTTCATCAGACGTTGATTTAGATGTTACCATGACAAGTCCAGGAGCTTACTCAGCGACTGTAAGCTATGGTATGGAAGGAAATAACATTGCAGGTGCAACTGTTACTGTAGGTACCCCATTGCTTGATATTTCTGTTGGTGCTACCGACGCTCGTGGCGGCGCAGAAGCAGGTGCAGATGCATCTTACCTTTATTCTGATATTGATCGTATGAGTAGTATTGGTGAAGAAGAAGATAATTCTGATTGGTACATCAAACTACCTAATTTTGGTGGATGGACAGTAGCAGCTTCCGGTAAAGCTGATCAAAGTGTTGCTGGAGCTAGTGAACAAACATCTGTGGGTCTAACTGGGTCTGTTGGCGGATTATCAGTCACTGCTGGTGGAAAAAATGATAGTGGCGGTATATCTGTTTCAACATCCCTAATGGGTGCCACTGTTAAAGTCGCTGCTGCAAACATTAAAAATGCTGCTGGTGCTAATACACAAGAAACTGGTGTTTCTGTATCTATGCCACTTGGTGGAATGACACTTGCTGTTAACTCAACCACTGTTGATGGTACAGCACATTGGGGTGTAGACGTAAGTACTACTGTATCAGGCTTTGCAATATCTGTTGGTACTGACAGTGAAGAGGAAAATAAGTTTAAGATTACTGGTCCATTGGGTCCTGTTGCATTACACTTAGAATATGACTCAGATGATTCCGAACTGACACCACTTACTACTGATCCAACGATTGAAGCTGGTGTAACTTATTCAGTTCCAGGAACAAAGGGAACAACAATTTCAGCATCATATTCTAATGATGATGATGACTTCGACGAAGGTACACAAGTTAAAATGGCTTTTAAATTCTAGTAAGAATTTATATAGTTAATAAAAAAAGGGGAAATCTATTTCCCCTTTTTTATTGAACTAAGTGAAATAAAGATCCAGTAGCATAATGTCTAGGACCTCTTGAGATTATTAAATTCTTGATATGATAAGCTTTTTTGTCATACTTTTTAATTCTATCAAGAATAGAATCTATATCTGGCTTCTTACCCAAACTTATCTTTAGTAAGTATGCAGAACCCTTTTTATTTTTATTCTTTTCTAAGTAACTAAAATGATGAGGATTCGTCTCTAGAACTAGTGTCTGATATTTATTTTTCATAAGTGATGAAAACTGTCCAGCTTCGGTCCAAGAAAAAGCAGCTATTTTGGGGTGTTTATTTTTATTTTCTGATTTAATAATTTCTTCTATTTCAGCATACATGGGTTTCCAATTAATTAACTCAATTGTGTTATCCCACTTAGGAATTTTTGCTAAATGATTTGTTAAGAAACCAGTTTGTGAGTGAAGTATAAATATACCTAAAATAGACCAAATAGATATTATACTTGCGAAGAAAATGTTTTTTCCCAATTTTGTTATATTTTCATCTAAGTAATTAGCAATTATTGGTAATAAGAGTAACCATCCAGGCATTATCCAATGAGGAAAAGAACGCTCACTTGTAATGAATATAAATAAAAACAAAATGATATTTGGTAAAGAGATTAAGAATAAATTTTTTTCATTTTTGCTTAATTTAATTCTAGTTTTTTTATTTAATAATGTTTGGATTGGAATAATTATTGATTGCGGTATTAAATATAGCATTGACGCAAAAAGCATAATTCCTAGATTTAAAAAATTTATTTCAAAGTTTTGTCTTGATTGATGAAATTGAAAACTAATCCAATCATTTTGATAATTCCATATAAGTGTAGGAAGAGCACCTATCAAAGCAATGAAAAAACTTATATACAAAAAAGGATTTTGTGTAAGAGACTTTCGTCTTGAAGAAAAAATTAAAACTAATATACACCCTATCCCTATTAAAAATCCTTGGTATTTACAAGCAAAACACCAAGCTAGTGAAATAGCTAGATACAATAGTAAATGATTATCATGATTATGAGGTGGCTTGTGAAGTTTTAATATAAATAAAGCGACTAATGCAATTCCCAAATTTAAAGGACCGTCCGGAACAACAAAAATACCTCCTGAAAAAAAATAAAAAGGAGCAATGTTATATAAAGTGGCAGACCAAAGGCCAACAATATGGTTTTTTATTGTTTTCCCAATTTGGTAGATCACCAATGTAGTAATGAAACCATATATTATAAAAGGCAATCGGAAAAAAAAATCATTTTTTATCCCTGTGATTTCCGAAAATAATTGAGATGACCAAAAGCCAATGGGAGGATGGTCAAAAAATGAAATAGAATATTCTAAAGATACAGCTATGGCATATGCTTCATCATTCAATAAAGGTAAATAAAATGACAAAAATAATTTTAGAAGGAATAATAATGATAAAAAAATAATTGTTTTTGGAAAATTATTAATCATTATTTTTTAACTTATCTGGTTTTCCAAGTAACAATAGAGCTAGATAAAAAATTCCATATTGCACCAACAAGTGCCCCTATAATTGAAGAAATAATCCAAATTTCTGTTTCTTTGTACAAAAAATCAGCTGAGGCTATATTTAAAAAGGCGCCAGCTGAACAAACTACATAAAATGATAACAAACCTTTAAAATATTTATATCCACTTAAAGATCTGTCTTTAAAAGTAATAATGTTATTAAGTGTAAAATTACTTGTCATTGCGATCATCACACTAAAAAAGTGAGAGATTATAAAATTATAATCTAAAAATGTTATTAGTATAAATGTTGACAACACTTGAACGATAATACCAGAAGTGCCTACCATACCAAACATAATAAAACGCATAGAAAGATACCGAAATGATAGATGTGATACGATAAGAGCTATTAACTCTAAAAGTACTGAAAAATTCATTTTGCTATTTCCTGCTTCCCTCTTTCGGAAAGTATATCCAATTTCTTTAATTTTCCATTTTCCTCTACTGCAGGCGATAATATCAGCTAGTATTTTAAAACCATCAGGTTGAAGTTTCTGAATTAAAGGAAATATGCTCTTTCTTTTAACCATAAAAAACCCTGACATTGGATCACTTACTTTTATTTTAAGTAAGATTTGAGTAATTTTTGTAGCAATTTTGCTTCCATAACTCCTCATCTTTGAAAATCCTGTAGATGAAATTCCATCTTTTGTATGTCTGCTTCCAACAACTAAGTCTAATTCTGATGATTGGTTAAATAAGTGTAACATTTCTGGAATTTTATTTTCATCATGCTGAAGATCACAATCCATAATAGCAATTAATTCACTTTTTGAATTTGCAATTCCTTCAATACATGCTCCAGCCAAGCCTCTTCTACCAATTCTTAAAATTAACTCAATGTTTGAGTTTTCTTTTTGATATTGTTTAATTTTATCTGGAGTTCCGTCATTACTGTTATCATCTACAAAAATTATTTTGTAATTGATCTTTCTATAAAGAACTTCTTTGAGTCTCTCTATAATTTTGTCTACATTTTCAAATTCATTAAATGTTGGAATTATTATTGTAAGTAAACATTGTTTTTTATTTGTCATAATTCATTAATCTTATGATCTAATTTTACATTTTTTAATTTATCTTTTAAAATCATCTTCTATTCTAATTATATCATCTTCACCTAAATAAGAACCTGTCTGTACTTCAATTATCGTCAAATTTTGATCTGATATATTTTCTAATCTGTGAACAACTCCAGTATTTACGTAGGTCGATTCATTTTTAGAAAGGTTAAAAATTTCATTATCCAAAATGACTTTAGCTTGTCCTTCTACAACTACCCAATGTTCAGATCTAAATTTGTGTTTTTGTAAACTTAATCTTTTTTTTGGGTAAACTACAATTTTTTTAACTAAAAAATTTCCTCCTTTTGATAAAATTTCAAAAAATCCCCAAGGTCTATAATCATTTTGAGAATTTTCTACTTGCTCTACTTTTTTTTCCTTCAGTATATCAATTGCATTTTTTACTTTTTCACTTTTATCTTTTTCAACTACAAGTACAGCATCTTCAGTAGCAATTGTAATTATATTTTTTAAACCTATACCAACTAGATGTACCTTATCAGATGCCGAATATAAAAGTGAGTTTACGGAATCTATTTTTGTAGAATTTTTCTCAAAGACATTTTCCTTATAGTTATTTTCAAAATTATCCATTATAGACTGCCAGCTACCTAAGTCTGTCCAACCTCCCTTAAAAGGCGTAACAAATAATTTTTTCGATTTTTCCATTATCGCAATATCTATGGGTACGGAAGGTAAACTATTCCAGGGGTTTTCATTTAGTCTTAAAAAGTCAAGGTCACTTGTTGATTTTTGAAATGACAAATTTACATTTTTTAAAATGCTAGATGCAAAATTTTCAAATTGATTTATAAAAGTTGATGCCTTACCAAAAAAAATACCTGTATTCCAATAAGAAGTATTGGATTTAAATAGCTTTTCAGCTAATTCGATTGGTGGTTTTTCTATAAAATTGTCTATCTCAAATAAGTCTCTATTATTATCAATTTTTGCACTTATCCACCCATATCCTGTGTGTGGGCTTGACGGTTTGAAGCCTATTAATAATAAACGGTTTTTTGGTAAATTTTCTGCTGATTTTTTTAATAATTCAGTAAAAAGTTTTTCATTTTCTACAAGATGATCAGATGGAGATATTATAACATATGGATCATTAGCTATCATTTTTGAACAAATAATACCAACAAGAGACGCTGGAGCAGTATTTTTTGGCGAAGGTTCTATTATTATTTTTGATGAATTCTTTGAAACTTCGCTTAATTGTTGTTGCACCGTAAATCTTGATTGGTTGTTAGTAATTATAATTGGTGAATGAAATATTTCATTGTTAAAGCGGTTAACAGTTTTTTGAAAAAGTGTATTTTCTTCAAAAAATTTAATGAATTGTTTTGGTCTAGAGTTTCTTGATAACGGCCACAGTCTTGAACCTGAACCACCGGCTAAAATAATTGGGAATATCTTTTTTATATCCGGCATATCAATAATTTCTTATTTATAAAATTTGATAATAGCATTTAATTCATATTATTGAATAAATATTTAATTTATTTCTTGTGAAATAATTTTGAACCATTTAAATTTGAGTTGTTATTTGTTCTTTTCAATATTAATGTGTATTCAACATTGTTTTAAAGACCAAGGGAAAAAAGTGAAGAAAAAAAAATACATTTCATTTTTTCATATTTTTATATGTTTAAGCTTTATTCTTGTTGGTTGTCAGACGAATAATTTTGATGTTTTTAATTTAAGAGAAAACATAAATTATGATTATAGTAAAAATAATAAAAATTTCTTCTCTGATTTAAAATTAAGTACTCCTAAATACAAGTCTTTTTCTTCAAATAATGCACAAGCTAATGTAAAAAAAGCTATCCGTGCCCATCCTAGTTTTCATAGGAACGTTGCATCTTTGGAGCAAAGAAAATCTGATATTAAACAAATAGAAGCCTCTAAAGAATCACAAATCAATTTTCAGGCTTTAGGAGGTTTTTCAAGGGCAGACGAAGAAAATCAATTAGGACTAACTGGTTCAGTAAACCTTGTAAAGGTACTTTATGACTATGGTGCAATTGACCAAGCCATTGAAGCTGAAAAGCAAAAAATTAAATCAGTAGAGTTTGAAGTTGTGACGGAAGCTGAAAGAATTGGTTTCCTTGCTTATGTAAATTGGATAAGCCTACTATTTGAACGTAAAATTCTGGATGTATACAAAAAGGGTATAAAAAACGCGGAACCTCTTGTAGAAAAAATTGACCAAATATCTTTATCAGGTATTGCAGACAGTACTCTGATTTTAAGAGCAAGAAAAGAATATTCAGAAACCATAGTTAAAATGAAACAGGCCGAAGTTTTAGAACAAAAAGCTGATGCTAATTTCATAAATATATTCAGTTTAAATGAAACTAAAAATGTAGGATCAATAAAGCCCAAACCAATTAAAAATTATAAATATCATGAAAACCAAATGATAAAAAATTCACCAAATTTGAAAGCATTGTTAGCATTTAAAAAGTCACTTATTATCTCTAAAGAATCCTTAGTTTCTCAAAAGAAACCCAATATCTCATTGAGAGCTGGAATTAATGCACCAGCCGATGATCCAATAAAAAATGGATCTGCGAACGTTGGTTTTTTATTAAATTATGTATATGATGATGGTGGTAAACTTGATGCGCAAATTGAGAATGCTAAAAATCAAATTAATTATTCCGAACTAAATTATAACAATGCGTTGAAAGAACTAAAATTAGAATTATCTGTAGCCTTTAAGGCTTACAAAGGAGCACTTGAAACAAAAAAGAATTTAATAAAATTAATTAAACTTTCTGAAAATGTTAGAAATAATCTTAATGATCAGCTTTCCATTGGAAGGGCAAAGTTAGAAGATCTTTTAAGCGCTGAAGTAAATTTAGCAAATAACGAGATACTCTTATTAAATGCAGAAAGAGACTTACTATTAAATAGTTATAAAATTCATTATTTGTCCGTAGGTTTTTTCCCTGGCTCTAAGTGGTACTAATTTAGAATAATTTTTGTAGTTCAAAAGAATTTAAATGGTAGAATCAAAAACAAAAAAAGGTTCAGTTTCTTCTAAAGACATTGGAAAAATTAGCCCCTTGAAGAAAATTAAATCAGAACAAAAATCAACAGATTGTTCGTTTGAGATTTCTTTATTGAATAGTCTGCAAATATTTTTACGATATCATGGTATTGAAAGAAGTCATGCTTCTATCAGAGATATTGCAGATGTTTCGGATGGATCTTATAACTATAAAGACGCAGTTTCGTCTTTAGAAAATATGGAATTTTCAGCAAATGTAGGAAAGTTATCAGCTAGAAAAATAACAGAGGGACACTGTCCATTAATAGTGGATCTTAAAAATGGAAAAACAGCAGTTCTGACAAAGGTCATTCAAAAAAAAGAATATATATTTTATGATGAAGATAAAGACGAAAAATATACTTCCTACACTTACAATGAATTTAAGAAAAATTTTACAGGTGGAGTGTTAATAGCAAAATCAAGAAGGCAACAAAGAGATGATAAAGAGGTAAAAAAAATTGATTGGTTTTGGGCCTCTTTAAAGCAAAGTAAATGGACTTATGCACAGGTAATTTTAGCTGCAGCAGTTTCCAATTTTTTAGGATTGTCTACATCACTTTTTATTATGGTAGTTTACGATAGGGTTGTTCCAAATCAAGCTGTAGAATCCTTAATTGCGTTAACAATTGGAGTTCTTATAGCTCTAGGTTTTGATTTTTTAATTAAAACAATAAGAGCAAATTTTATAGATAGAGCTGGTAAAAGAGCCGATCTAAGAATGTCTAAATTAATTTTTAATCAGTTAATGTCTATGAATTTGGCTTCAAGGTCTGACAAATCTGGTGCACTTGCTAGTACTGTTAGAGAATTTGAAAGTCTAAGAGATTTTTTTACTTCCGCTACTTTAGTAGCAATAGTTGATCTACCATTTATTTTTCTATTTATCTATATTATCTCTTTAATAGGTGGGCCATTAGCTTTCATACCCTTAATTTGTGTTCCAATAGTTTTATTTCTTGGGTTATTAGTACAACCATTCCTTGCCAAATTAAGTTTGGCTGGAATGAAAACAAATATGTCTAAGCAAAGTGTTCTTGTTGAAACATTAAACGGACTTGAAACAATTAAAGCAACAGGTTCGGCAGGACTTATGAGAAAAAGATTTGAAGAGGCAACTAATAATCAATCCGATTTGGGATTTAGGACAAGAACAATTTCTCAGTTTGCCATAAATTCCTCTGCTTCCATTCAGCAATTTGCTCAGGTTGCTTTAATTTTTTATGGAGTTTTTTTAATACAAGATGGTATTGTTACAATGGGGGCTTTAATCGCTGTTGTAATATTAGCTGGGAGAACTTTAGCACCTTTAACTCAATTAGCCAATGCCCTGACTAGAGTAAATTCTGCAAGAACTGCTTATACTACGATTAATAACATAATGAAAAAACCAAAAGACAGAGATGATGATGAAAATCCACTTAGTCGTCCAAATTTAAATGGCAACATTGAGTTTAAAAATGTTACGTTTAGTTATCCAGGTTCCAATGAACCTATTATTAAAGATTTAAGTTTTAGAATTAAATCTGGTGAGAGAGTAGCAATTTTAGGAAGAATGGGTTCTGGAAAATCAACAATTGCAAGGTTATTGTCAGGCTTATACGAACCTGATGTTGGATCTATACTCATCGATGGAGTGGATCTTCGTCAAATAGATCAAGCTGATATAAGAAGAAATTTAGGATTTATGCTTCAAGAGACCTGGTTATTTTCAGGTTCTGTAAAGGAAAACATTCAGATGGGATATGTACAATATTCTGATGAACATATTTTAGAGATATCAAAAATATCTGGAGTTGATGAATTTATAAGACAAAATCCGGAGGGTTATGATTTCCCATTGAAAGAAAGGGGAGAAGGTCTATCGGGTGGGCAAAAACAATCTATTAATTTAGCAAGGGCAATTTTGCATAATCCATCTCTATTGATTTTAGATGAACCTACTAGCTCTATGGATACAGCAACTGAAAAAATTGTATTGGACAAATTAGTAGAATGGTCAAAAGATAAAACTTTAATTGCAATCACTCATAGAAACACAATTTTAAGAGTAGCTACTAGAGTATTAGTTATTGATAGGGGGGTGATTGTGGCAGATGATACTCCTGAAAAATTAATGAACCAAAAATCAGCATAGGAGTTTTTTTTGTCTGCAACAAACTTTGACAAATTATCTAAAGAACTCTCTGGCTCTTCTGGTTTTATGGGTTCTTTTTTATTATTAATAGTAATATTATTAGTGGCATGTTTAATTTTCTGGGCTAGTATTACTGAACTTGATAATGTAACACGTGGACAGGGAAAAATAGTCTCATCTATACAAAATCAAATTATTCAGTCTTCTGAACAAGGTGTGATCAAGGCTAGGTATGTAGAAGAAGGTCAAGTAGTACAAAAAGGGGATATATTATTTGAAATTGATCCTATAGATGCAAAAACCTCTTATGATCAAGCTTTACAAAAACTTTCGAGTTTAAAAATACAAGAAATTCGTCTTACAGCTGAAGTTTTAGACCAGAAGCCTAATTTTTCAAATGATTTAATTGAATATTCATCTTCTGTTGTTTCAGGAGAAAGGGCACTTTACGCAGCAAGAAAAGCAGATCTAAATGCTCAACTTTCAGTTTTAACACAACAGTTAATTCAACGGGAGCAACAGATTAATGAGGTCAAAGTAAACATTACAACTGCTTATGACACTATTAAACTTTTAGAAAAGCAAATTTCTATTATTGAACCACTAGTAAAATCAGGCTTATCCCCAGAAACAGAATTATTAGCACTTCAAAGGCAACTGAAAGATTTTCAAGGAAAACAACAGGTATCAGAAGCTTCTTTATTGAGAATTCAATCTTCTATTTTAGAAGTTGAAAAAGAAATTTATTCAACAAGACAAAATTACTCTACCTCTAGTCAGGCAGAACTTTCAAAGATTATTGCACAAATAGCTGAAATAGAATCAAGAATACCTGCTTTAGAAGATAGAGTTAAAAGGACAAAGCTTTATGCGCCGGTTAAAGGTGTAGTTAATAGGATAAATTTTAAAACTTTGGGTGGTTTTGTTACAACAGGGGATATTATTTTAGAACTAGTTCCAACAGGGGATGATTTAATTGTTGAAGGTAAGATCGACCCTAAGGATATTGCTTATATACAACCTGATCAAAATGTAAGAATTAGTTTAACGGCATATGACGCCTCTCGTTATGGAACAATAGATGGAAAAGTATTAAAAGTATCTGCTGATGCAGTAGAAGATAAATCAACTGGTTTGAGTTTTTATATTGTTGATGCTTCAATAGATAGTGATTTATTTGAAGATGATGGCTCGAAAGTTGAGATATTGCCTGGAATGGTTGCTTCAGTAGATGTTCTCGCTGGAAAGAGAACTATTTTAGACTACATCTGGAATCCAATGATTAAGGTTAAAGAACGCGCTTTCACTGATTAAAAATTAATTTCTATAGTCATGAATTATTATAAAATTATATTGTATATTTTTTTTGTAACTCTGATGGTGATAGGACCAATTTATGCTGTTGGTAAGATTGTTTTACCATCCTGGCTGAAATCACAAATTGCAGAAAAGTTACCAGAGGGTTCAAAACTATCAGTTGGTAAAATATCTTCATCTTATGATTTAAGTATAAATTATGAAAATCTATTTTTTAGTAGTAAAGACGGTTTTTTAAAAATTAATTTGTCAGATCTTATAATTTCTCCTCAATTCAGTTTAAGTGAACCTTTAAAAATAAATGCGAAAGAAGCCTTTCTGGAGACCGAGGGATTAAACATAGAGCTAAATGATTTAAACTCATCAATTTCAATTGACTATAGTAATTTATCTAATTCTTCAATCTCAGGTGAAATGAAGAGCCTGAAAGCAGATGAATTAGCTGCTTTTTCAAGTATTTCTTTTTTGCTTGAAGGTTTTAATTCCAAAAATAGTAATATTGAAATAAATGCTGATAAAATTAAATTAGATTTTGTCACCCCTAGGGGGCCAATATCTGCTAAGGGTGATCAAGTAACTCTAAATGCAGATTTGGGAAAAAACCTTTTTATGAATTTATTTTCCAAAGTAATTAATCTAGATTTAGAATTTATAAGTGATCAAGAAAATGAAAGAATTTTGTATGCCAAAAATTTAGAAATTAAAATGAATCTTTTGAATAAAGAAAAATGGTCATTACCTTTAAAAATTAAATTGAAAGACCTAACTCGAAATCAATCAAATATTTTTGATGAAATTTTTCTCGAGGCTCAAGGCGAATGGAAAAACTCTGGTACAAATTGTACATGGATAGAACTTTTTATTGATCAAGCAAAATGTGGAAAATTAACAAATGTAACGAATGTTGATTTGAAAATGAAAGACGGTAAAAGCTTACTTAATTTTATAGGTAATGGATATTGTGTAACTCCTAATGCTGGTTGTCTACAGAAAATTCAATCTAAGATCAGTACAAAAGAAACTACAACTGTTTTTTCAAAAATTATGGATAGTGGAGTTGCAAACCCACTCTTTGCTGGAATTATACTAGGTAGTTTGTTGGGATCACCAGCAGAACAAAACTCAAACTACGAGCACGAGGTTAGCTTTAAAGTAGAAGGTTCAAGAATATCGGTAAATGGAAAGCCACTGATAAATTAGTAGTTTTGTGTAGACAGAAATTAAAAACTACTTTTTCTTTGATTTATCACTAGTACTCTTAGTTCCTGAAGTATTATTTTTTTCTAATTCTACTTTAAGAGCATTTACGTAAGCTATTTTAGCAGTATCGGCAATGGCTAGTTCATTTCTAAGCCTATTCATATGAGCCTCATTGAATTGAAGTGAAGCAACCTGTGCTTTGGCATTATCACTCATTTTTTCAGTGTCATATTCTACATCATCGATTGTAATTTTAACCATGCTTAATTGCCTCCTTTTATTACTCTATTATCTAATTACAGAAATTATATTATAATTCAATAACAATATTATAATATTAATCATCTGAAATTAGATTTTTAACTAACTGATCAAGCTCTTCACTGTTTTCTTGTTGTTGTCTTTCAACAACTTTTTCTCTCATGCTCTTACTTTTTTGAATTGTTGATGTATCCAAAGATACGCCAGTGTAAAGTGCAGCTATTTTTTCTAGATTATTGACCGAAAACATTTGTCCATATGCTAATTGCATCATTAAATCATTAATGTGAATATTTTTATTTTTATTGTTGATGTATTCAATAAATTTTTCATTATTGACTTTGTACAACCCTTCCACTTCTTTATCTTTGTCGTTGAATTTAACTTTAAGAGGCCATTTTGTTAATAGTTTAGCGGAATCTAAATCTTTACAGATTTTAAGGGTGAGTTGCATGTTTTTATTAAAAGTATTGATAAAATTGATTTTTTCTTTAAAGGGTTCGGAAAAATCACCATTATCAAAAAGATTTTTACAATTTTCATCATCTGATTCAGAGGATAGCACACATCCTAATTCTTCAATATAAGCAATAACCGACAACTCATTATCTTTTTTGGGAAAAACAAAGGGCATTGTTCTGTACATAGCAGGAATATAATTTCCAATCCATTCACCTTTTTCGTTAATAAAGAGATTTTGTTTAGGTGAGAAACTTGTTAAAAAACTTAGTGCAAAATTATTATCTATTTTGGAAAAAACTATTGGGAAATTTGTAACCACCTTTGTTAATTCTGCAATACAAAAAGGAACTAATCCTTTTTTTTTGAAAATATTAAAGTATTTTAATTCTTTAAATTTATAATTTAAATGATTTTTAGTTGTAATTGGAACTACAGGCATAATTTACTATTAAATTAAATAAAGAATTAAATTCTTAAAAATTAGACTAATTTTTAAATCTACACAATTAAAAACTATAAGACTGCATTATATAAATATTTCAAAATAAATTGATTACAGTCTTTTGTAACCTTTCAATTAATATTTCATGTTAAAAAAAACTATTCAACTTACCCATGAATGATTATAATTTGTTAAATATTGGTCATATTAAATTGTCTATTTTATAGAATTTACTATAATTGAGCCATTAGTGTGATAGAAAAGAAACACTCATCGTATAACTTTTTCATTCAAAGAAAAAAATTAAAAAAAATATTGCAAGATAAAAAAAACGAATATAAACCTGACGTGATATGTGTTTTAGGGCGCATACATTATTTATAATTTAGTTATTGCAATTAAACTGGAATTTATATTAAAAATAGTGTAGATATTAATATTAAAAATAACAACCTGGAGATGGTGATCATGAATATGATTGTAAAAACGTCTGATCTCGTTGGCTTCGAGGCAGAAAATCAGAACAAAAATAAAGCTGCTAAGGCCGCGTTATCGAAACTTTTGGCTTCCTGGGAAAGTAAACAGGCAAACAAAGCTAAGAAAATTGGTGGATTTGGTTTACTCGCAGTCTCTTTAGCTGCATGTAACGATAGTAGTAATGATTTAACTGACGCAAGTGGAGTTACTCACGCATCAGTAGACGCTGCTATTACCTCTAACGATGTTCAGATAGCTAATGGAGCTGAAACTGCAGCCCTTACTTATAACGGAACTATCTATGGTTCTTCAACAGAAATTTATAACGCTGGTTCGACTGCTGGTGCAGCTGGAGTTGACATTACAACTGATAATGCTGCCGCAGTTACAACTGCATTAACAGACGCATCAGGAACTTCTCATGCGACTGTAGACGCTGCTATTACTTCTAATGATGCTGCTATTGCTGCTGCCGTTGACTTAACAACTGATAACGCCGCTGCAACTGACGCATCTGTTGCTGCGCAGACTAGTTTTACTTCTTTAGCGGATTTAGTAAGTGCATATACTGCTTTAACTGCACCTGTATCAAGTACGTTTACAACAGCTGCTACAGATGTATTTACTGGTTCGGCGTCTAACGATACTTTCACTGGTGCGACTGCTAACTTTCAAGCTGCTGATGTTCTTTCGGATTCATCATCAACTGATAGTGATACATTGAATTTAACTCTTACAGCTGCTCTTCCAACTGCAAGTGTCACTAATATTGAGAATATCAATATCACATGGGATGCTTTTGGTGCTGCTACACTTGATTTAACCAATATAAAAGGTGGATCCCACGTTACGATTTCATCATCAAAAGTTGGTTATCTTGGTGGAGCAACGGTTAATAATGCTGGGACCAACACATTTACAGCTGGTACTGGTGTTAATGGTACAATTGACGTTAATGGTGGTACTGCTTTAACTGTCAATGCTCCAAATGGTGGTACACTTACAGTTGATGGTACAGGTACTGCTGCAGATGATACTTCAGCTACTGTAGTAGGTGGTACAACAATCAATGTTGGTGCTGGAAACGCTTTTGTAGCTACAACCATAACTGGTGATGCTAATACCACAACGATTACGGCTGCTTCTCAAAATGATCAGACAATTACTGCTACAGGTGGTAATGCTACTACAACCATGACTTTGACAAATGCTGGTACGATCACAGCTAATGGTACTGCAGCGACAACATCTGTTACTGCTCAAGCAAGGGCTGCATCTACGACTGCAGCGAACATTACTGTTGATGCATCTGGACTTGCAACCTTAGTTATAGACGGTACTGCTTCAACATCTGACACTGCTACAATTACATCGGCTGCATCAGCTGTATCTGCTGATTTTGGTGAAACAACACCAGTTGAAACAGTGACTTTCAATGCTGCTGCTGGGTCTACTCTTACTTTAAACGGTAACGCAGATGTTAATACTCTTGTAATTGCCTCAACTGGTGATGTTACTTTAGTTGCCGCAACAGAGGACTTTATTAACGGTGCTACCTCAACTACGGTCACTGATAACGCTGGAAATATAACTGTTGACTTTACGCAAGCAGCAGCTTCTGTTCTTACAAACTTAGATGTTGCTAACATTAATATGAAAGCTTCATCTGCTCACGCTATGACAGTCAAATCTGGACAAGTAGTCACCGCCGATAACTCTTTAGCTTTTGATGGTGGTCAGACATTTACAGTTGCTGGTACTGGTACTTCAGACAGTATAACAATCAATGTAACTGGTGATAAAACAACTGACATTGAAACCACAGCTATTGAGACTACAAATGTCAACACTACTATGAATACTGGTGATGCTGATAGTATTAATACTCTTGCTGGTATTACAGCTGCTGGTGACGTTAATGTTACTGCAAATAGTGCACTGACAATTACAGCACTTGAATTAACCACTAATAATGCGACAGTAGCGGCATCTGGTAATTTAGTTATTACTGATTTCACTGCGGCGTCTGTTGATGCGACAGGTACAACGGGAACGAGTACCATTACTTCAAACGCTGATGCTGACCAGGTAGTTGTTGGTGGTGCTGGTAATAATACAGTTCAAATGGTTCCTACAACAAATAACGCAACTTACACTGGTACAGCGGCCAATGATACACTGACTATCAATGCTCTTACTACAGGTACAGGTGTAGCGGCTCTTGGTGATGGGACTAACTCTGTTTCAGCGACTGGATTAACAACTGGTAATTTAGTTGTAACTGGTGGATCAGGTGTTGATACCCTAACTACAGGTGCAGCTGCTAATACTAGCACAGTTACATTTACTGCCGGTGGTGGTAATGACGTGTTTAACTTAAGTGATGCAGCAAATGCTAACACTGTTACTTTTACTGGTGGAGCTGGTGATGATACTGTGAAATTAATAACAGACCTTAACGGTGGTACTTACACTTTTAATTTTGGTGACGGTACAGGTGATATTTTGGATATGACCACAGTTGGTGTAGATGAGAGTGCCGTTAGTATCACTACTACGGGTTTGGAAATAGTTAAAATCGATACTTCAGCTGATATATTAAATGCTTCTGTATTAAATGGAAAAACAATGACAGTTCAAGGTGATGGAGGTGCGACTGATCAATTAGGTCTTACAGCCACTACAGACTCTCAAAGTCTTGATTTCTCAAATATTACAATTACAGATTCACTTACTACAGGTCTGAAGGGACTTGCGATAACAACAGCTAACGGAACAAATTCTGTTACTGGTTCTGCAGGAGGCGACAATGTCACTGGCGGAACTGGAGTTGATACAGTTACTTCTGGAGCTGGTGCAGACACCGTTACTGGTGGAGCTGGTAATGACGTTATAACACTTGGTGAGGGAGCTGATAAAGTTGTTTTAAATGGTGGTACAGATGTTGTGACACTTACAGAACTAACAGCTGCAGTAGATACGGTTTCTGTAGATATCGGTGGAGGTACCCTTACAGGTTTTGACTTTGGTGGTACAGCTACAGATGATGATGTTGAGGTTGATATTTCCCAGATCGAATTAGCAACAAGTTTAACTGGTATCGCAAACAGTAATGCTGTAGTTGATGTTGTATTAACTAGTGGAGCTAGTATGGGTGCTACAACTGCTGGTGCCGTTAGTTTCATGACAATAACAGGTGCTAAGGCTTTAGGTAACACTGCTGACGAAATTATTGTTCTTAATGGTAACTTAGCAGATACTGATGCAGTAGAAACAGCACTAGAAGTTGGAGGTTCTTTCCAACTTTCTAATCCTAATGCAGCCATTGTTGATAATGATGTGTTATTAATTCTTTATGACAACGGATCAAACTCATATCTTGCTTCAGTTGAAGCTGGCGGTGGAATAGCAACCAATGGTACAGCTGGAGGAGGCACATTGACTGCCACTAATATCCTCACATTTACAGGTGTGACTGATTGTACTTCAATTCTTGCAGGAGATATTGGTGGAGGTTTTATTTAAGTTATCTAATAAAACTCAAAAATTAAATAAAGCCCTGCTTTTGTGGGGCTTTTTTTTTATTAAATATGATAATAATTAAGGACATTCAAAAAGTTTTTAAAAAATGTTCCTTAAATAAGAATGACACGATAATATCAAATAACAAATATTCATTGATGATTAATGAAAAATATGAAATCAAATAATTATAATAGAGTATAATAAAAGATTTTCATAAACAAGTTATTGAATATGGATTTGTATCAATAAACTTCCGGACTTAATTAGTTGGAATAATTTTTTTTGAAGCTAAATATTTATAATAAATAAAAAATCTATCGCAAAAAAAATTAAAAAAATATTCCAAATTAAAATTAAAAATAAAAAATCGAAGCAATTTATGCATTTAAAAAATAACTTGTTATTTGTTATTATTCCCTCTTAATGATATGATATGAAACACTTATACGAATCTTAAATGATTACTATATAGTTTCTAAATAGAGGCAAAGATTGATGAGTTATCAGGAAATAAAAAAATTTAAAGACGCTTTAATAATGAAATCTAATGCTTTGGTAAAAAGACCCGTTATGTATCCGTCATTTATTGCCTTTTTATTAACTGCATGTGGTGGTGGCGGAGGTAATACTAGTAATCAAGGCCAAAATGATACTATTTCTAATAATTTGTTAAGCATCAAGACTAGTACTTTAAAAGTATTAAATAATCAGAATGCAACTATTACATTAACATTTACTGAACCTCCAATAAATTTCGATTCTCAAAATTTGTCAGTTACTAATGGTACGCTGAGTGGTGGAGAATTTGATGCTTCAGGACTTATTTTTACAACTACTTTTATACCAAACAGTAGTATAAATGGAGCTGCTGCAATTATTGTCGTTGATAATAATTGGCAGACTTCAAGTGGGTTATCTTTATCGTCATCTTTAAATTCAGTACCGATAACTGTTGATACTATTGTTCCTACAGCCTCATTTCAGATTTCGCAAAATGCAAATAGTAATCTTGGAGTAATGGATATTGTTATAGCCTTCTCTGAGGTACCACTTAATTTTAATATAGAAAATGATCTTAACGTCAGTAGTGGTACATTAAGTGGTGGAACTTTTGATATTACTGGTAAGGTATTGTCATTAACTTACACTCCAACTGCAGGACAGGATCAATCCAATTTAGAAACTATACAATTAGGTAAAGATTGGACT
This sequence comes from uncultured Alphaproteobacteria bacterium, assembly GCA_902541695.1. GTDB lineage: Bacteria > Pseudomonadota > Alphaproteobacteria > Rhodobacterales > Rhodobacteraceae > CACIIZ01. The sequence goes on from CACBRT010000002.1 coordinate 142,168, forward strand.
GATCAAAATGGTAATCAGCCTGATCAAATTTTATCTGCATTTTTAAATTTAAATGCGCCCACTGCATCAATAAGTATTTCAGATGCGGTTTTAACAAATGGAGAAACCGCTACAGTTACCATTACATTTTCTGCTGTACCAAATTCATTTAATCCGGATCAGGATCTTGTTATTTCAAACGGACAATTAATTGACGGTAAATTTGATGAAACGGGTTTAATTTACACGGCTACTTTTGTTCCAGATGAAAATGTAACTCAGCATTCATTTATAAAATTAGGTACAAACTGGACAAATGGTAGTTCAGTTCCACCAAACAATGAAACCTTCTCATCGACTTTTTTTATAGATACAGTTCCACCAAGCACATTAATTGCTCTGTCTGATAATAATTTAACATTAGGAGAAACATCTACTGTAACAATTACATTCTCAGAAAAACCTAATAGTTTTAATTATTTGACAGATGTTTCATCATCTAATGGTTCTCTTTCTAATGGTGTTTTTGATAGTACAGGATTGGTATTTACTGCTACTTTTACACCAAATTCAAATGTATTAAGTACAAATAATACTATTACAGTAGGAGTTGATTGGTCTGATGTTAGTGGGAATGCTCCCATTACAAACGTCTCCTCTGAGAATTTTTCTATAAATTCAGTTCCTATTGTTATTTCAGGTAATGCTATAAAAGGGCCTCTAAAGGATGCAATCGCTTTTGCAGATGAAAATGGGGATGGCATAAAAAATGATAATGAATCTTCTTATCAGACAGATGAAAATGGAGCATTTGATGTTACAGTAGAAAACAATAGTACAAAAATAGTTGTTAAATCAACTGAAAACACAATTGATACTTCCTCTGGTCAAAAACTTACAGACGTAACTCTGTCTGCACCAGCTGGATCGTCAGTTATTTCTCCAGCTACTACAATTTTAGAAGCTCAACCTAACATCAACTCAAGTCAATTAGCGATTGCACTTGGTATACCTACTCAGACTTCTGATGGAAAATCAATTGACCTTACTACTTTTAATCCATTCGCAGCCGACGCAGACCCTGATGTTGCTTTAGCGGTAGAAAAAGCAGCACAGCAAGTCATGGTGACTATTAAAGCGGTTTCTGCAGCAGCAGAAGGTGCTGGAATGTCTGCTGACACAGCTTTTGCCAAAGCTATGGAGTCAGTGGCTGAAGTTGTGAGTAATACTGCAAAAACAATTGATACTTCCTCTGCAGAAGCAATTGCTCAAGCGGAAGAATCTGTTAAGAAAGGTGAAATACAGAAAATCAATTTGTCAGATACAGCAGTTCTAAACTCAGTAACTTCTACAGTTCAAGCAAAAGTTGAAGAGGCGGCAGCTTCCGATACAACCATTACAATCGATAAGGATGCATTGAGTGCTGTTTTAGAAACAACCATAACAGCTGTCGCTAATGTAGTATCTTCTATAGAAGCAATAACTGACACGGATTTAAATTCCTCTGCCTCTAAAGGAATTTTTGCCACAATTACAGATATTTCATCTGAAGTTAAAGCTGCTGCAGTGGCGGAAGTTGCCCAACCTGGCAGTGGTGCTGATTTAATTACCTTCACTGATTCTTCAAAAGTAACGGAAGCCGCAGAGTCAAAAGAAAATGAAATTAAACAAGAAGAGGAGGCTATAAAAGACGGAGATGATAGTGGAACTAGCGGCGGCGGCGGTGGCGGCGGTGCACCTGAACCTTTTTTCCCAAAAGTAAAATTTTCTTCAACCACTTCAGACGGAACAATTAATTCTACTGGAACGGTAGATATTATTGCTACTTTTGATATATATATTATGTCTGGTTCTACCATGACAGTAACTCTTGATACAGGAGCTACAGTCACTCTTACTGCTAGTACTGGAGGTTATGATTTGACAGGTACTTATACAGTAGGACCTGGTCAAAAATCAGACAAATTGACAGTTTCAAATTTTACTTTTAACACCATAAAACTTGCTACAGGTGATGCTATGAACACTCCAACTGTAGAAAGTAACCTTTCAGATACGTCTTCTTTTGTTATAATTTCAGATCTAGTTGCTCCTGAATTATCAAGTTTTTCATCTACGTCTTCAAATGGAACTTTTAATTTTAAAGGTGAGATAAATATAACTGCGACTTTTAATGAGTATATTAAAGCCGGTTCTAGCTTTACTGTTACTTTAGACACTTCTGATACTGTCGTGTTGTCTACTGATACTAATAGCACAACACTTAGTGGTACTTACACTGTAGGCGATGGAGACAATTCAGCTGATCTTAATATAGCTTCTTATGTTGTCGGTACAGTAAAAGATTTGTCAGATAATGCTCTTGAAACTACGACAATTCCTAGCGGAAAAAATCTCGCAGATAATGCTGCCTTAGTGGTGGTAACCACAGCTCCAAGAATAATTGCATTTTCATCTACTACAAGTGATGGAACATATGTACAGGGAGAGTCTATCAACATAACTGCAACTACAAACGAAGCAGTTCAGTCTGGTTCAAATTTTGAAGTAACACTAGATACTGGTGATAAAGTAACATTAAATGCTGGGTCGACTGGGACTTCATTATCAGGTTCGTACACAATTGGAGCTGGGGACAATAGTTTTGATTTAAATGTAGCCAGTTTTACTACAGGAACAGTTAAAGATGCTGATAACAACAATATGGTTACCACATTTTTACCTACAGGCTCAAATCTGGCTGACAGTAAAGGAATAATAGTAGATACGGTTGGTCCAGTTGTTACAAGCTCAAATTATGTGCCAACCACTGGAACTCTTACTTTAGTGGGAAGAAATTTCAATTGGATTGGAGCAACTGATTCATCTACAGATGTAAAATCTAAGGTCGACGCGACTAAGCTTACCTGGGATATAGATGGTGATAACAATACTACAGCCAACAAAGTATTTTCAAATTCAGATATAAGTGCTGTTTATGTTATAGACGATGCCGTTGTAAGGGTCGTACTAACGTCAGATGCAAAAGATGCATTGGCAAGTACTACAAGTTATGGAGGTGGTAACGATACTCTTGATATTGTCGCTGGATTGTTTTCCAATGGAACTAAAGCAACAGCTACTGATGACGCATCTGACTTAACCATTCTAACTGATTCTACAGCCCCTACCATTAGTACTTCAGCGGGTTTTACTTCAACAACTGCTGATGGAAACTATGGACTTGGTGCTACGATCAACATAACCGCTACAATGAGTGAAAGTGTAGTTTCAGGGTCAAATATAACAGTCACCTTAGGTACAACAGATCAGGTGGTTTTGACAGCTGCTTCAACTGGAACAACATTAACTGGAACTTACACTGTTGGTGCAAATGATACTGCTTCAGATTTAGCTATTTCTAGTTTTGTTATTGGAAGTGTTAAAGATGCTTTTGATAATGCTATG